>QLUP01000001.1 GCA_018725485.1 Candidatus Lithacetigena glycinireducens
GATAAAGATCCTAACTGGTGGAATGTTTATGGTCTTGGCAGACTCGGGAAAATTGAGGGTTTAGTTTATCCTTATTTCTCCCAATGCAAAGAACTGCCTATGGGTGATTATATCTACGGATTAGATTGGGGCTTTAGTAATGATTATACCGCTCTGGTAAAAGTATTAGTGGATGGCAATAATTTATATTGTCAGGAATTATTATATGAAGTGGGTATGACCAATCAAGACATAGCTAATAGAATGATGGAGTTAGGTATTAGAAAGCATTACGATGAAATCTGGGCCGATTCTGCCGAGCCAAAAAGCATTGAGGAGATTTATCGGTATGGCTTTAATATTAAAGGAGCGCCTAAGGGACCTGGAAGCGTAGAATACAGGCACCAGAAAATAAGGCAGTATAAATTGCAGGTTACCGAGGATAGTCTTAACTTAATTAAATCACTGCGGAACTTTCGCTACATTGAAGACAAGAATGGAAAACTGACCGATAAGACTACTCATAATTATTCACATTTGCCTGACGCCTTAGGTTATGCTATGATAGGAAGAGAAGGGGTAAGAAAAGATATGGAAAGGGTTATAGTATATAATAGCATGGAGGAGATAGATTTTGACTTTTAGTAAATTATTACAGGGATGAAACAAAAATGTTAGATGAGTGGAACGAAATTTTGAGAGAAACTGTAAGAAATATTGAGCAGGAGCTTTCTGACGACCGAGGATGGGTAAACCTTTCTCAATTAAATCTAAAAGGTGAATTTACTCAGAGCCACATAAAAGATATTATCAAGCGCTCTCGTTACTATACCAAAATAGATCCTCTCGCTGCCCAGGCTTTAAGATTATGGACTGATTATACTTTTGGCTCAGGTTTAATAAGACGGGCTGAAGATGACAAAATAAATAAGATAATGGATGAGTTCTGGGATGCACCGAGAAACCAATCTGTCTTATCCTGTGCTGGTCAGCGTAAAAACTCCCATAATTTATTAAGAGATGGCAGTATTTATTTTGCTTTATTTTTGGCGCCAAAAGGACAGGCTACCATCAGAAGAATTGACCCTTTAGAAATTACCGAGATTATAACTGACCCTGACGATGCTGAGGATATAAGATATTACAAAAGAGATTGGATAACTCCTCAGGGGGAGATGAAAACTGGATATTATAAAGCCTGGCAGAATAAGAAAGATGAGGCCACTAAAGATTATGCAGGTAAGACAATAACAGCCACTGAGGAGGCTTTAGTTTATAGATTAGAAAGAGAACCTGACGGGCTACCCTTAGTATTACCTGCCTTAGACTGGATAAAGTTATACAGGAGATTTTTGGCTTCTCGGGTAGCTGTTATCTTGGCTTTAGCTCGATTCGCCTGGAGAGAAAAGGTTGCAGGTGGACCGCAGGCAGTGGCTGCTATTCGAGAAAAGCATGAGGGTGAGGAAATACCTGCTGGCTCTGTCCGCATAGAAAGCTTAGGTAGTAGCTTAGAGCCCATTAAAACTGATACTGGCTCTGCTCAGGCTTATCAGGATGGTAGGATGATTAAACTGCAGATATGCGCAGCCTTTGGAATACCTGAGCAGTATTTCGGGGATATCAGCATTGGGAATCTGGCAACAGCCAAGACTGTTGAACTACCGATGATTAAGATGTTTGAGTCTTATCAGTCCATCTGGCTGGATGCTTATAAAGATATAAATAATATTGTCTTAAAACATAACGGAATAGATGGAGAGGATGTAAAAATAGATTGGGACCTGCCCAATATAACCCCGGAAGATGCCTCAGCAATAGCTAAAAACATCTCTGCTTTAATCCCTGTAATTCCAGAGCTGGCCTATAGTGATGATGTCTTACAGGCGGCTTTGATGTCTTTAGGTATTAAAGATATAAGCAAAGCTATAGAGAAATTAAAGAATATAACTGAGGCTCCACAGGTTGATGTTAACATTAAGTTAGCTAAGGCGCTAAAGTTATTTCAGGAGGTAATCAAAAAGAATGGTTTGTAAGTCTTGCGGAGGATTAGGATTTATTGAGTATGAGGCTGGTTTAATCAGGGTTTTATGCTCTGATTGTGAGACAGGTCTAATCAAGCTTTTATCCCCTGATTACGAGGGAAAAGAGGAAGAAGAGATAAGTAGTGAACAAGTTGTTAGAAGCATTGACCGAGACGATACAGTTATTGGAGAAGAGAGAAATCCCAGCCGATCCAGAAAGCGAAGTAAATAAAAAGCTTAGCAGTCAACTGGAAAGGGATTTACGGAGATACTTTAGGTCACTGGATGATGCCTTACCGTGGGAGGCGATAGAGGAACTTTATTATAAATTTGTAAAACAATAATGAAAGAAGATATTGATGATATATTAGACCCAATACTCACGACCTTTCGAGGCACGCTACAATCCACTTTGCAGGGGCATGCGGTGAATGCTTACCTAAGAGGCAGTGCTCAATTAATTCAGTGGGGCAGGACAAAACTAACTGACCGTCCAGCTTTCTACGAAGGACCTCCCCTGGAAAGTGCCATCAGGTATGCTAATAGGCACTGTGCTAAATTAGTTACGAAAATAGATTTAGAAACCAAGGAAAGGCTAAGGATAATAATCAGCAATGCTATAAAAGAGAAGAGAGGTATCCCAGGATTAGCCAGGGATATCAGAAGAGAAATAGAGAATATGAAAAAATATAGGAGTGAATTGATAGCTAAGACTGAGACGAGGAGAGCCTTATTCCATGCCTTTCAGGATAGAAGTAAAGCGATGGGGGTTACTGGCAAAAGATGGATTTTAGGTTCTGGTGGTAAAGAGGGAAATTGTGAAGATTGTAAAGCTAATGCTGCGGTGGGAGTTATTCCTATAGATGATGAGTTTCCGACGCCGCAAGATGAGGTGCACCCGGGTTGCCTTTGCAGCCTTGCACCTGTGATGTTAGAAAGATAAAATGAAGGAGGTGAAAAAATGGGACTTAAAGAAAGATTAGAGGAAATCCAGAGAAAGCAACGAGAAGATTTAAAGAAACTTAAGGAAGAGGGTGTTAGTGATGAAACTGTTGGAGGGATTCAAAAAGTCTTAAGGATTGTTGGGACTATTATTTTTGTGGTAGGATTATTAGGATTAGTTTTATCTTTTTTGTTGAGGTAAAAATGCCTTACAAAACAATTGATGATTTACCAGAAGGAGTAAAGGGCTTACCAGTTAAAGCTCAGGAGATTTATTTGGCAGCTTTTAATTCTGCTTATGAGCAGTATAAAAGTGATGGGGCGGCCGCAGCGATTGCGTGGTCTGCCGTTAAAAGGAAGTTTGAGAAGAAAGGTGATAAATGGGTGGCCAAGGAGGCGAGCATGAGTGAATTACTCCTTCCTTACGGAAGGGGACTTCTCGGTGATAAAGTTAGAGATAATTTAAGAAAAGCTTATGCCGAGATAATCCAAGAGTATGGCAAAAGGAATGCGGCTAAAGATGAAGCCAGAATTAGAAAGATAATCCAGTTAGCCTGTGAACTTCTATCAGAAGAGGAAGTAACAGAAGCGGGGAATATTGATTTTATTATAAATGCTTGGAAGGACTGGGCAGGCAGTTATACCGATTGCGTAGAGGCTTTGAGTGGTAAGCCAGGTATTACAGACCCAGAGTCCTTATGTGCCTGGCTACACTATAAGGCGGAGGGTAAATGGCCTGGAGAGAAGGAATCAGGTAAGACAGATTTTGACAATAAAACTTTATTGGCTATGAAAGAACAGGTTTTAACTCTGGCTTTAAAGGAAGCTGACTCTGTCCTAACCTTACTTAAAGGACTGGAATTAGTAAAAACGGAAGAAGGTAAAAAATATCCTAAGGAAGCTTATGCTTATGCACCTGGAGAGGATGTAACTCAATGGAAATTAAGATTGTGGGAAACTCCAGAACTGAAAGTTACTAAAAACCAACTTAATAAAGCCTCAGCCTATTTAAGCCCTGGAGGCTATAAGGGT
Organism: Candidatus Lithacetigena glycinireducens; assembly: GCA_018725485.1. Classification (GTDB taxonomy): domain Bacteria; phylum Coprothermobacterota; class HKB111; order HKB111; family HKB111; genus Lithacetigena; species Lithacetigena glycinireducens. The sequence continues at coordinate 3,975 of QLUP01000001.1, forward strand.
GATAAGATATCTATCCCTGTCGATTTAATAGAATCGGTAAAGAGAAAAGTAAGGACTGAATACAGAAAACTCGGTGTGGAAGATGAAGAAATACCCAGGTGGGTAAGTGAGGTAGAAAGTAGAACTCTTTTACTTGATTATGTCTCGCTTGCTGAGTCTAAAGTTTCATCTAAAGGAATAGCTGAGGTGGTTATCCTCAAACCTGGTTTTAATACCTCCAAGGAAAGGTATTATCCTCCTGAGGTAATTGTTAGGGATTTTGGGGTTTTTGAGGGCGTAAAAATGTATGCTGATCACCCTACTACGGAAGAGGATAAAAACCGCCCAGAAAGAAGTATTAAGGATTGGGTAGCCAACTTAAAGAATGTTAGAGTAAATAAGGAAGGACAAGCCGTTGGTGATGCTATCATAATTGAGCCATGGATGCAAGAGAAGTTAGCCACGCTGAGAGATAAAGGGCTCCTTAGCGAAATGGGAGTATCCATCAATGCAGTCGGGCAGGCGTCTAAGCAAACCATAGAGGGTGTTAAAACTAACTTTATTGAAAAGATAGTTAGAGCCCGTTCAATTGATTTTGTGACCGAGGCAGGAGCCGGGGGACTGGTACAGATGTACGAATCCAGTCCTGAATATGATGTGGATATCGTGTCTTTGGAAACTTTAAAGGAAAGAAGACCCGATATAATAAAAATAATAGAGGCTGAGGCCAAGGCCGAGGCCTTGCAGGAGGTAAAGAAGAAAATGGAGTTAGAAGAAAAGATAAAGTTATTAGAAGAACAAATAGCCACGCTTACCGTAGAAAGAGATGCATTAAAATCTCAGATAACTGAGGCTGAAAAAGCTAAAGCAATCGCAGAGACCAAGGTTAAGTTAGACGAGGCTTTAGTCAAGAGCGAATTGCCAGAACCAGCTAAAGTTAGAATATTGGAGAGTTTTAAAGAGGCTCAATCTGTGGAAGGATTAGAAGAGGCTATTAAGATTGAAAAAGAATACATAGCCTCTCTCACGGAGGCGGGGAAAGTAAAACATATGGGTGGAAGTCAGCCTGATTCTAAGGCTGCTAAAGAGGCTCTTAAGGAAAGTTTTAAGAAATTACACCCAGAATACAGTGAAGAACAGTTAAGAATTGCCACAGAAGGCAAATAGGAGGATTAAATGGCGAGAAATATAACTTATAGACCAGGCTGGAAGATGTCTGTGGTTTGTAGCAATCCTGCGATACCGAGAAGCGGTGGAGCAGTGCGCTTAGGTATTTTGACAGGCATCGCCTTAACTGATAGAAGGCCTGATGGAACTACCTCAGTAGACTTTGGTCCTTTTATTGCGAGACTTCCAGTCAGGGATGAATTGAATTTAGTAGGCGGGATACCCGCAGGTGCAGCAGTCTTTTATCGAGATGATGCTGCGTTTTTAACCAACGATCCTGCTGGCACTAACCATTATTTTGGTATAGCCTTAGCCCCAGTTGGTAGGGCCTTAACCGCTACCATCGAAGTTTTGCACAGCGTAAGCCCTGGAGCAGGGACATTGGCTGTTGACTCTATAACTACGACCAGGATTGCTCCTGGAGCGGTTACAGAATCCAGGATTGCTCCAGCGAGTCTTACTGGAACAGTTGCCGCAGTTGTAGCTAACGCTAATGTTATTGGTGGGTTATTAGTGCTGCACCGTATTGACTGTCCTGATGTGGCTCAGAATAACGATATTATTCTGACTCACAGGACTAGACTTATTGATGCCTGGGGCCTGAATATAGGTGCTGCCGCTCATGCTACGGTTGATACCTGGCAGGTGTTTAGTGGTCCTAATGCTGTTAGCGATATAGTGACCAAAACTGCTGTTGTAAATGCAGTTAGGAGAATCAGCACTATTAATCCAGTCCACCACGAGATTCCGGTTGGCGGGATACTAAGAATAGCGGTCGCTAAAGGTGTTGGTACTCTGAATGCCGCAGTGACTGTGTATGTCTTAGGCGTTAGAGTAGCCTAATAGGAGGTAAATAATGGAATTATTAAAATTAATGGAAGGTTGGGATAGCTATAAAACTATCTCAGAAATAAATAAACCAGCCGACTGGGATACGAGGTTAACTAAGTTAGTTGAGTTATTAGCTAATTCTAGTGGTATGCCTCGGTACAGACACGAGTATTTACTAAGAGAAGCGATGACTACTTCTGATTTTCCTTTTCTTTTTGGGGATGCATTAGACAGGCAGGTGTTAGCTGCCTATAAAGCGATCGAACCAGAATGGAAAAGGTATATGCGGATTAGCACAGTTGACCGGCTATTCCCTAATGTAGGAGGGAGAAGGTTTGCTATTGCTAATTCAGGTATGGTTTTGGATGAAGTACCTGAAAAAGGCGAATACAAACTTGTTACTAAGGCAGAAACCAGGTATGATGTCTTTGCCAGGAAATACGGAAACAAATTAGAGATCTCTTGGGAGACCCTTTTGGCTGATGATTTAGGGGCTTTAAAAAACACACCTAATGAGATGGCCTGGCTGAGTGCTAATACCGAACATTTTTTGGCGGTAAGTGCTTATGCTGGAGATATAGGTACTCATGCTGGTGGTAATCTATATCAAGCCGGCGTTAATGCAGGAACCTTACCTTTAACTATTGAGAATTTAGAGACAGCTGTGGCGGCTATGCAAGCTTTTAGACATCCTTCCGGGCAACCGATGAGAAACAGACCTAAATATTTGGTGGTTTCCGATGGTGGTTTGGAAATGACTGCCAGAAAGATTTTAACTTCGGCAGTTCAATCCTTCTTAATTAGGGGAGCTACTGATATGCCAGCTATGCCCGTGCCAACAACTAATGTTATTTCTCAATATGGATTGGAGTTAATAGTTGATCCCTGGTTATCTATTGTGGGACCAACTGGTTTTACAAGAAGGTCCTGGTATCTGTTTGCTGCTCCGACTATGATAGCAGCGATAGAATGTGATTACCTAAAAGGACATGAGAGACCGGAAATCTGTATGAAGGCTTCAAATAAGGTCTCTATCGGCGGTGGAGATCTCGGGCCCATGACTGGAGATTTTGAATCCGATAATACTCTGTATAGAGTGAGGCAGTGCTTTGGCGCTAACAAGCTGGACTGGAGAGCTACATATTATAGCAGGGTAGCTGACTAAGGGACAATTACGGGGGGTTGGCGCCGATCCCCCAGTAGCAATGGAGTAAGAAGTGACTAATATTGAGAGAGTAAGGCTTTTAATAGGTGATATAACGACACCACCTTATTATTCAGATATCAGGATAAGTGAGTTTTTATCTATTGCTGATAATTCCTTGTTTTTAGCTTCTGCTCTGGCTCTGCAGGCCTGGGCAGGTGCTCTGTCTGATTCTATGGACAGTGAGAAGATAGGGGATTATTCCTTTTCCAAAAAACAAGTAGAGAACAAGCTGGCACTGGCTGAATTATATCTGAAGAAGGAAAGTGAAACTCCAGCAGTAGCCTGGGCTTCTTTTAATCTCACTGGAGAATAGGAATAATAGCATATAGAAATTTATTAATTAATAGGTGCACCATAAGACGATACACCGAGGGCGTTGTTGATGCGTACGGTAATCCGGTAAAAACCTGGGTTAATCACTTAGTTAACGAGCCTTGCCGTTGGAGTACACCTAAAAACAGAGAAGTTAAAATTGGGGCTGAAGTAGTAATCGCTGACCTTCAGCTATTCCTAAGAGACATATCCATTTCGGAGAAAGATAGGGTGATCTTAGAGGGTAGGACCTATGAAATCCTGGAAGCAGTTAGAAGACAGGATGGAGTTGGTTCTCACCATGTTGAGGCTCTTTTGAGGGCAGTAATATCATAATGCTATGAAAATGAATATAGAAGTTAAGCTCAATTTGAAGACTGAAGCAGCAAAAAAGCTTGTGGAAGAAGCCACTCGGTTAGCTCTAAGAGATACAGTAGTAGCTGTACATGAAGATGCTATGCGTGGCTCACCTAAAAAGACAGGCCATAACATGCGTTCTATAGCCTCTGAAGTCTCAGGGATGGGAATGGTAGCTACCGGAGGAGAGGCTACTCCTGAGAAGGTAGTTGATGATAATAAGTTAGAAGCAGCCTGCTTCTCTACGTCAGGTTATGGTGGATTCCTGGAAACAGGGACTTATAAAATGAACGCTCGCCCTTATTTTAAACCAGCCCTGGACAAAAACTTTACTGAAGAAAAGTTTGCTGAAAGAGTAAAGAGGCACTTAGAAAGAAGATGAGATGGCGGAAATACCTGATGTAAATGCTATATTCCGTGCTTACTTAGTAACTCAACCAGAGGTTACGAGACTCGTGGGCACGAGGATATATTGCCCAAGGTTACCAGAGAATGCTACTTTACCAGCTATTGGTTATTTTGTTAGAGGTGGTCCTTCAGGTAATCCTCACATTCCTCCTCTCTTAACCCCGAGTTTTCAGGTGGATTGCTGGGCTGATTCTTTACCGAGGGCTCGTGAGGTTTACAGGGCGGTTTATAGTGCCCTGCAAGGAATCCAGGATGTAATAATCACAGTTGGTGGAATTAATTACAGGATATTATCTGCCCGTGAGGAAGTTCAGGGGCAGGATTTAATTGAAAATGAAATACCTAATTATAGTCGGGTACTGACCTTTTTTGAGGTCCAAATATGTTAATGATTAGGAGGTGCTAAAAAATGGCAGATGTAATTTTGCCGGTAACTCAAGGAATTAAGACTGGTGTTTTGGATGTGGTAAACCATGTTAACTCCCGGGCAGGAACAGCGGCAGGGGCAGGTTTCTTTCTTATGCCTAATGATGGGATGACTGTGTTAGTGTGCGTCTGTGGAGTTACGCCCAGGGCAATCAATTTCATCCCTGTTCCTGACAGATTCGGGCGGGTGGAGACCCTAAATCCAACTCCAACCGCAAGCGGAACGAGCATTTTCGGACCCTTTTTACCCGAGATCTGGAACAATCATTTAGGCCAGATAAGGTTTCAGGCTGCTGCAGGCGGGTTAGCCACGGATAGATATTTAGCGGTCAGGATTTCTGACCCGAGATAGGAGGTAAATAAATGACAGTAGCAACAAATGTACTGGTAGGAGTAGCTACCTTATCTTTTAGACATCCAGTTGGTGGTACCTGGGTGGGAGTTGGCTACACAGAAGACGGCGTTACCTTTGAGTATTCCGCTGACACCGCCGATATTGAGACCGAAGAAGAAACCTTCCCTATTGCACGAGTAATCACCAAAGAAACCCTGACAGTAACTTGCAACATGGCTGAGAGCTCTTTAAATAATATTGACAAAGCTATCGCTGGGAGTGTTTTAGCTGGTAACACCATAACTATTGGAGGTGGCAGAATTAAGGAAATGAGTATTAGGATAGTAGGTAGGAATCCTGCAGGTTTTGCGAGAACTATTGAGATACCATTAGCCACTGCTACAGGGACGGTAGGTATGGCATACAGAAAAGGTGCGAAGACGGTGGTGCCTGTTTCTTTTCAGGCACTCAGAGGCGTTGGGCCTGTATGCACCATAACTGATTCCACTGTATAAGAGAGGTTTTATGGCCCGCAACGAGGAGGAAAAACTTACCAAAGCTGAAATTGAGATTATTCTGGGCGGTAAATCATATTTTGTTAGACCCCTAGTTATTAAGGAATCCAGAAAGTGGAGAGCTAAGTTTTCTGCTGTTTTGGGAGAATTACCTCAATACACAGGAATAACTACTGATACACCTGATAAGTTTATGGCAGCTATAAATGCTATGTTAGTAGGTATGCCTGATAAGATAGTAGATCTGGTCTTTGATTACGCTCCAGAATTAGATAGAAAAGAGATAGAAGCCACCGCTACTGATGCTGAGATGGCTAAGGCGTTCGAACAGATTATAGAGGTTGCCTTCCCTTTAGCACGAAGTCTGGTGGGAGCGATGGGGAAGCTGTCACCATAGGAGAAGTTTATGAATTTATCCTGGCGGAATGGCATCTCCCACCGGAATATATTATAAATAATTGGACGGACGAACTGTTAAGTCTAATGTTAGATAAATTGGTAGACAGAAAACAGAGAGAATACGAAGCATTAGCTGGAGTTACAGAAGCTCCTCGGCAGGGTAGAGTAGTGTCTGATAGCGAGTTTTTTAGACTTCTTGGTGATAAAATTGAGGTGGTAAAGAATTGAGAGTAGGAGGTTAAGTTGGCAATCTCGATAGGAGACGCTCTGTTAAAGCTTGGCTTAGATAAGACTGCTTTTGACAGTGATATGAAAAACTTAGATGCCCAAGTGAAAACCTCCATGAAGAAACTCCAGACCGCCTTTAAAGTTGGTGGAGCAGCCATAACTGCTATGGGTGCCGCTGGGCTTAAATTCGTGTCTGATGCTCGAGTAATGAATGCTCAGCTTGGTCAAACTGCTCTGATCCTCGGTATAACTACCAAAGAAATACGAGATTTGGCTCTGGCTACTGCCGATGTGTCCTTCCCCATCAAGAGTGTTGCTGACACTTTCGAACTACTAAGCAGAGCAGGGGTAAAAAATACTGAGGACATGAAGGCTAACGCTAAAGCCTTCGATGCCCTGGCTGACGCTACAGGCTCAAGTGCTGAGGTAATAGCTGGCATGCTCATCCCAGCTTTCAGGGTATTCGGGAAAGAACTACCAAAAACCTCTAAAGAACTGGATATATTTACCTGGTTAAGCAGAGAGACTACAGTTAATTTAGGTGATTTTAGCGGCATGTTAACTCGTCTGGCTCCCCAAATGATCGAAGCAGGAATAAGCATGGAAGACGCTGTTATTGCCTTAGCTGCTTTGGAGGAGAGAGGTATTACCGGAAGAGCGGCTATGCGGGAACTAAATGAAGCGATTGGAGAATCAGTTGAGAGAAATATAAGTCTCCATCAGGCTTTAGGCATAACTACCGAGGAGGTTGGCAGGTATAATCAGCAGATAAGTGAATCTGTAGGAATCACCGATAAATATGCGGCAATAGCTGATAAGCAGTTTGGGATTATGGACAAGTTAAAGCATGCATGGAGTGAACTTACTTTTGCCGCAGGCTCTTTTTTAACTCCCTTAGAGCCTATCTTAACTGCTATGACTGCCCTGGGGCCAGTGATGATGTTTTTCGGAACAGCTACAGCTGCAGCTACCATAAAGACCATAAAACATACCGCAGCTTTGATAGCAAAGAAGGTGGCTCTGACAGCCAGCACTGTGGCCATCAAGGCAGCTACTGCTGCTCAATGGCTCTGGAATGCGGCTATGACTGCTAATCCTATCGGAATAGTTATAGCGGGGATAGCAGCCCTAATAGCAGCTATTATCTTGATAGCCAAGAACTGGGATTGGATCAGAGAGAAGACTATAAATGTTTGGGAAAGGCTGATGATTTTCTTCCGGGGGATAGTTGAACGGATAGGCGGTATTTTTGCAGGGTTAAAGGAGATGATATTAAGTCCATTTCGGGCTGCCTTAAGTGGAATAGAGGCAGGGATAAATTGGTTAATTAGACAGTTAAATAAAATCAGTTTTAAGGTACCTGATTGGGTACCTCTTCTCGGCGGGAAGACTTTTGGATTAAACATCCCTGAAATTACCTTACCTAAATTTGCCCATGGTGGTTTAATTACCGAACCTACTCTTCTCTATGGATTGCGTTCTAAGAGACCCTATGCTGTTGCTGGTGAATCTGGGCCAGAAAGAATCTCTCCTATAACAAACTATGCAGGTGCAACTTACATAACTCATCTGCACATAGGCACTTTAATTGCTGATGAAGCAGGTTTAGAAAAATTGAGATGGGAACTTCAGAGGATTGACAAAAAGGTAGGGCTGAGATGAGGTTAGGGCCAAGCTTAACTAACAATTTCCCTTTCCCTAAGTACAGATTCGCCAGAGTTGTATCAGATATAGAAAGTTCTGTCCAGCAGAGAGCCATAGATGCCACCTTGCACTACATCATTACCGGGTTAAAAAGGAAATGGACAATATCATTTATTTATCCTAAAACTGAAACTAATATTGTGAATTTGCCAAAGTTGAGGTTATGGAGGGCACTTAATTTAAAATTATTAGATAAAGACAATGTTTGGTATGATGTTTCCATTATGGACATCACTGAGGAATCTATTCTGAAAGGTAAATACTGGCAGGTAGGCTTAATACTGGAGCAGATGTGAATGCCTGTTAAAGAGTTAAATTATCGGGTTACTTTATTAAAAGAATATAGGGGAGCGCCTGCTGGGAGTAAAACCTGGCTGGTTGATCCTTTAACCATTACGGGCAATGAACATTCTGCTTATTTCCCTCTCAGAGACGTTTTGAGTAAGTTGCCTTTAGACATTAATTTAGCCAGATACGGAATCTGTGATGTACATAGAACTGATGATGGTTTTATCTGCCTGGCGGTAGATGGGACAGTTAAAAGGGAATGGAGAGGAGCTTTATCTCCTGTCACCGGGGTATATGTTACTCCTCTGGTCTGGGAGGTAATATACAGAACCCTGAAACATCCCGGAAGAATAGTATTAGAGGGTGGAGAAATCAGAAGGGCCGATATTAGATTCAGGGATATAAATGGGGTCTGGCATATATTATTTACTGATGTGGTTATACCTAATGACCTGGTATTTACGCCAAGAACGATTACCGGAATCAGAATCAGTGTAAAAGAAACCCAGGCCGGTCATCAGAGACCGAGAATAAGGAATTTAGTTTTACACGCCGATACCACTACTCTGAAAAGTGAGGTGGTCAGTCTCAGGCTATTATTGTCTGCTGAAAAGACCAGCTTAATTCCTCAGTGGGGGTCCATCCAAACAGGAGCTTTTGATATGGTAGTGAGGGACCCTGGTTGGGCAACTTATCCTTATCAGTTACCGGTGAGATTTGAGGTTGGTTTGCCTGGACTCTCACCAATAATGTTAGGTTTTGTAGACAATTGGGAGAAAAAAGAAGTTGGCGGAGTTAGATACTGGAAGGTTGACGGTAGAGATGTTCTGAAATTAGCTAAGGAAAATACAACCAGGCCTGACTATCGTTATAAATATAGATTAGGGGATTTATTCAGTTATTTGATTAACTTTTTAGGGGTGAGTGGAGTTAATGAAGTTGGACAGGGTAAAGAAGTTAAATGGGCTATGTTTGATAGAATCTGGGACGATTTAGGTTATATTGCTGCGGCTATACAGGGTAAAATTACCGCCATCGATGACATAATTTACCTGAGACCCATAAGTGGTGTGGTTGAGTATAATCTTTTTGACAGCGACATAATCGATAGGCCCGAGCAGATAGATGTAGCCGTAAATAAGATAAACATAGAGAGCTCATTTTACGATTCTCATCATTGGATACTAAATTTAGGTTCTTCCGGTTTCTTTGTAATACAAAGCAACCAGGTTTATAATATAGAAACACCTTATTTTCATATACCCTCCGACCCCGATTCTCTTATGTTTGCCGGACTTTTTAGACACACCGGGGAGTTTTATTCAGACAATTATAGTTGGTCTATAATCTCAGCTACTCCTGAGAGGTGTACAGTCAGGATAACTACTGCTATCCTGATTAATCCTGGGGCTATTGTCCAAGCCAGAGTCCAGGGAAGAAGTATTAGCAAAAAGAGTATAAGCCGTATAGTAGAAGATAAAGATAGCCAGTTAATCTGGGGGGAGAGAGAAGCAAGTGTAAAGCTGAAGTTTTTAGAAAGTGGGGTAGAAGTAGAGAATTTAGCCTATGCCATACTCGCTTTTTATTCGGGTATTAGTAGGTATAAATTAACTTTAACGCTAAGACCCGAATTAAGGGCTGGAAGTGTTATCAGGTGGAAGGATAGAAACTTTTTAATTGCTTCAGTAGAACACTCTTTACCCGCCTGTACCACCATTATTGAGATAGAAGAGATTAAGCCTTGGGAGGTGACAGAAAAATTGTTAAGGGATTTAAGTGCCTATAAGAGAGTTGGTGTTACGGCTAACAGGTATTATATCGCTGGACACCTGGGAGGCGGTGTAGCTACCACACTGACAGTATCGGCTAATACCATATATGCTATGCCTCTTATCTTGCCGCAGGGGGTAAATATTGATAGATTATTATCAGAGATTACTGTTTTATCGGCTGGTAATGCCAGATTTGGAATATATAGCGACGAGAACATACATCCTAGAGACCTGATACTAAACGCTGGAGAAGTCAGCACTGGCTCTACAGGGGTAAGGGAAAGGAGTTTGAATCAAAACTTAACTGGCAATAGATTATACTGGTTTGTAATTCATTTTTCAGCTACCCCCACCGTAAGGGCCATAGCCAGAGAATATGTTTTACCTGTTATAGGAGCCCCTGTTACCTTAGGAGCGGATATTACCCCTTCGTGCTGGATATTAAGCAGGGCCTATGCTGACGGATTACCAGCGATTATGCCTGCTATGACTACGGCTAATATTAATATACCCGCCATAGCGGTCAGAATAGCGAGCTATATTTAAGGAGAGAAATGAGTGTTTGGTCAACAGTATCCTGGGTTTTTAGGGATGATATAACCTCTGCTAAACTGCAGGCAATGAGTAATAATGATTTATACCTGAGAGACAGGCTTCGTTTCCATTATGTAGGCGATGAGACTGAAAGAAGCGTGGCTGGAACGACGGAAACAGAGATCAAGTTTTTTAGGATGATAAAACATCCTAATGCTTATAACCTGAGGTTACTGAGGTTTTTTGCCGAGTTGAGAGTATCTGCTGCCTCTACTGGGACTTTAAGGATATACTTAGATGGTGCTGCTTCACCTTCTTTAACTTTAACTACTATAGCCACGGCTTTTGAATTACTAAATGGTTCTATAGATGTTTCTGCCTGGGCCGATGGAGTACATACGGTATCTATCCGGTTGTTAAACTCAACAACCGCAACTACCATTAACAGACTTTTGGAATGTTATGTTGAGGTAGTGTAATGAGAATAAGGGAAAAGGCAATAAGAACTACACAACTCAGAGACATAGAATGTGCTACCTGTGAGGTTTGCCAGGCCTGTCAGAATTGTAATGTCTGTCAGTCAGCTTTTGGTACCTGTGGTATCTGTATTACCTGCCAATCTTGTAATACCTGTCAGTCCAGGATAACTTGCGTCTTATGTTTTAGTTGCGAGAATTGTGTTACCTGCCAAATGGAAGCCAGTTGTGGGGTATGTTTTGCCTGTCAATTATGTGTTACGGCTTGCCAGAATAATTTTGGTACCTGTTCCAGCTGCGTTACCTGCCAGATCTGTAATGTTTGCCAGATCTGCAATGTCTGCCAATCTTGTAATACCTGTCAGTTGAATTTTGGGAGCTGCGGAACTTGTGTAGTCTGCCAAGTTTGTGCAGCTTGCCAAATTTGTAATATCTGCCAGAGCGGGATATAAATGAGTACTAATATTAGACTTTGTATAACCTGCCAGATATGTAATTTATGCCAATCCTGTAATACCTGTCAGGCTTGTGTAGCTGCTCAGCCGAGCTGTGCTACCTGTGAGGTGTGTAATGTTTGCCAGAGTTGTGTTACCTGTCAGCAGTGTAATGCAGTTTGTTTTAGCTGCAACAGTTGCCAGAGCTGTATAACTTCTCAAACCTGTGGGACGTGCGATAAGTGCTTCACCTGTCAGAATTGTTTTTCTGACCAGGGTACACCTCCAGTTTGTGCTGCCTGCCAGAGTTGTAATACCTGTCAGGTGTGTTTTGGCTGCCAGAATTGTAACATTAGCCAGGCCTGTAGCTGCCAGGTTTGTGCAGCCTGCCAGGTTTGTGCAGCCTGCCAGAATTGTTTTATTAGCCCATTTTAAGAGGAGGAAGTATGGAAGAGTGTGAAAATTGTTTTACCTGTGAGAACTGCTACACCGACCAGAGCTGCGTAGAATGTCAGGTATGTGTTGAATGCCAGAGTTGTTATACCGCTGAATCTTGCGATAAATGTGAATCTTGTTTTACCTGCGAAACGGTGGCTCAACCTCACGGTTTGGTACAAAAAACCTGTCAGATTAAGCCTAAGATATATACCAACTCTTTAACCATCTTTGCTTCTAACGGCTGTAACTTAGATTGTGAGTACTGTTTTTTTAGGGGAACTAAAGACAAAGACAATCTTACCTATGAAGTTGGTAAAGAGGCGGTAGATTTTCTCTTCTTAGTTTCCGATAGCACTAAACCTGTTTCTATCTGGTTTTTTGGTGGTGAACCCTTCCTTAACTACGAGGTTATGCAGAAGGTTATTCTTTATGGGAAGCAGAAGGCTAAAAAATATGACAGGCAGTTGTCTTTTGGGGCTACTACCAATATGACCTTACTTAACCAGGAGAGAATAGATTTCTGGCATGAGGAGGGTGGTAATCTATTAATTTCTCTTGATGGTTGCGAGGAGGGGCATAATTTCTACAGGAAAGATATATATGGAGAAGGCTCTTTTGCTACTGCCTGGAACTGGACTGAGAAATGGCTAAAACTAAAGCCTGAAACTTCTATCAGGTTTACCGTAAACCCGGAAACCTTACTTTACCAGATAAAAGGGCTTAAGTTCTTAGTAGAGTGGGGAGTAAATAATATCGCTATGTGTCCTAACCAGGAATGCGACTGGAGTGAGGAGGATTATAAACTTTATAAAGAAAATCTTCTGGAAATAGCTGAGGTGTTTATAGCGAAGTTACGAGAAGGCAGAAGGCTTCTAATCAAACCTTTTGAAGACGGCTTTTCACTACATAAAATAAAAGGTAGGATGGGAGGAACTCGTTGCGGCACAGGGGGTTATGATGTGGGGGTTGGTGTTGATGGGAAATTATACCGCTGTCATCGTTTTGTTTTAAGAGGTGAAGCCGGGGAAATAGGCAATGTCTGGGACGGCTTTTCGGAGAAGAGGAAAGAGACCTTGAATTATGATATAAATAAGATACAGGGTTATAATTGCGAGAAGTGTATGATAAAAGCACGCTGTAATGGATACTGTATAGCCGTAAATCAGGATAGAAAAGGTGATTTATGGATTGTGCCTGAGGAAGTATGTAAGCAGGAAATTATACATCAGGAAGTAGCGGATTTTATCCTGAATACTTTGAGAAGTGAGGAAAAACTTTATAATAAAGTGATGGGAAATGAAAATAAAAGTTGTAGATGATAACATAGAAAAAGATAAAGAATTAGTAAGTATCAGCAGGGGATTGGAAGATGCTGGAAACATAGTCGCTCTTAATGGATTAGGGAAAATAGATAATTCTATGATAGAGTTTCCTCCTCCTACTTCTCCCAGAGGTACTATTATTTTACTTCACGCTGATGAAACTGATGGGACTGAATTTTCTAACACTGCAGATGAAAATATCCTTAAAGGATGGATTTTGCCTGCTAATAATTATGCTAGAATTATTGTGGAGGGGGAAATTAGATATAGAATGCCAAATTTAATTCAGGCTACTACCCATACGGTTACCGTCAGGATAAGAGAGGGTGGGATAGGAGGAATAATCAGGAAGACCTTTTTAAGCGGGGTGTGGAGTAGCGTAACTACTGTGGTACCCCAACATTTTATCTTTTCGCCTAAAACTTCGCTTGCTGGTGGGCAGGGTTCTCCCACTTCCTTAGTTATTACAGGCCAATTAGGTCTGGCACACTCTGACTTTACCATTATGGGGTGTTCTATGCGAGTTTATGGAGTAGTATAGGAGTGCAGATATGGAATTACCTCTAAAAATGGTAAAAGGAGATTCCTTCAGAAGGAAGATTACTTTTTTTGATGGGACTACCAGAAGAGTGGTTGATATATCCAACTGGACCCTTTTCTTTACTGTAAAGAGACCTGAATATTTGGATAAGGACGATTCTGTGGCTGAAATTAGAAAGACTGAGACTATAAGGGCAGGACAAGGAACTTCTGGAATCTGGATACTGGAAATCTTACCTGCAGATACAACTACAGTCAAAGATGTCCAGCCAGGGCTATATAAGTATGATGTTCAATATAGAAGACCCGATGGAACAATAAAGACCGTAACTGTGAGTGACTTTGAAATAGCACCGCAGGTAACTGTGAGGACAACCTAATGCCTGAAGACATAAGAATAACTATCACTGAAATTGAACCTGTAAATGTAATTATTCAGGATTACATAGTCCAAAATATTATTGATTTGTTAGATGGTCCTAGAATATACATAAATGGTAGGCTTTTAATGTCTACGGCCTCAGGTTGGGTTTGGGTAGATGAGATTGACGGCGGAACATTTTAAATTTGGAAAAAGGAGGTAAGAATTGTCTATTAGAATAAGAGTTAGAAGGGGTCCAAAAGCCAGACTACCAGTTCTTGGAGCTGGCGAGTTTGGTTTTACTACAGATACTAAGGAAGTATTTATCGGCGACGGCACTGCTAATCACGAGTTAGAGATGACTGCACGAAAAGGTGCGCCTTCTGGTTATGCTGCTCTAAATGCTGCTTCTTTAGTAGTGCAGAATCCCGCTAGTGCTACTGTAACTGCCGCACCAAATAGCATTGTTTTACGGGATGCTTTTGGTAGGTCCAAAATAGCAGCTCCCGCTGCTGCTGATGATATTGCTCAAAGAGCTCAAGCGGATGCGGTCCAAACTAATCTTGATATTCATTCTAGTTTAACTATAGCTCATGGTGCTGTTTCTGCTGCTATGGCAGGCCGAATAGTAGTTCGGGATGCGAATGCCAGAGCTTCTTTTGCCGCACCCTCAGCAGCAGGCGATGTCGCTATCCTCTCAACAGTAACTGACCACGCAGCAGCAACTACAGGAGTCCATGGAGTAGGAACTTCTGTGGTCGAAAGTGTAGCAGGTGCTCAGAGTAAAGTAGACATACACGGAGCATTAACAGCTCCGCATGGTGCCACTGATGCTGCTATTGCAGGTAGATTAGTCTTAAGAGACGCAGCAGGTCGAGCTAAATTTGCTGCTCCTGCTGCTGCTGGGGATGCTTTAATAAGAGGTGCGAGGCTAACTGCAGCAGAGATGCCTGATGGACCAATTGGTCTGGTTTTGACAGGTAGAGGACCTGGGGTTAATCCTGTTTATGAGGCTGCTGATTACCCTAGAAACCTAAAACCTGCTATAGTAAGATGGGCACTACCTGGGTGGTCTGGTGGATCTCGTGATGGTGTATGCACTGCTAATGTGATTTATTATATTCCCATTTTTGTTTCGGAAACTACTACTTATATAAGAGTTGGACTTTGGGTTCTTGTTGCATCTGCAGGGACTATAGATATAAGAATATTTAGTTGGAGAGATGGAGTTCCTCACTCTTTAATCTTAAGCGCAGGAACAGTAGATACAGGAACTACAGGGCCAAAAGAAATAATTATTTCTCAAGTATTAACTAGAGGTTATTATTTTTTAGCTTATAGATGTACAGGTACACCTATTTGTGTGGGTTTTAGTGATGATGCTCGAACACCTGCAGCAATTATGAGAAAACTAGGATGGGGAACTACCGAAAGTGTGTTAACTGTTATGGCTGCATATGCTGATCCTGCTCCTGCTCCAACTGATATTGCTAGAAATATGTTTGCCGTTCTTGTTTTAAGAGAAAACTAACAGGAGGCGTATGATGGCAGAGCAGGGAATTTACCAGATTAAGAATATTTTGAATGAGAAAATATATATTGGAAGTGCGATTAATATTAAGGCACGGTGGGGAATGCATCTTCATCTTCTAAAGAAGGGTTTACATCATAATAAACATTTACAAAACGCCTTTAATAAATACGGGGAAAATTCATTCAAATATAGTATTCTGGAAATTGTCCAAACACCCGAAGGATTGATCTTATTAGAACAACATTATATAGATTTACTCCAGCCCGAATATAATAAACGACTGTTTGCTAAAAACAATTTAGGGGTAAGACATACTGAAGAAGTAAAACAAAAAATGGGTAAGGAACGCATAGGGAAACCTCTCTCGGAGGAACATAGAAAAAAATTAAGTGAGGCCCGAAAGGAATTTATGACTAATCCCGAACACAGAAAGAAGATAAGTGAACTTAATAAAGGAAGAATATGCACTAAAGAAACAAGGGAAAAATTAAGTGAGGCTACTAAAAGGACTTGGGCTAATCCTGAAAACAAATTAAATATGCGTAAAAATACAAAGAGAAAATCATATGACTCTCGTGTTCCTCCTTCAAGGGAGACAAAGCAGAAAATAAGTGAGGGAGTAAAACGATATTATGCTAATCCAGAAAATAGGCAAAAGCAAAGTAAAGATATGAAACGATATTATGAACAGCGAAATCAAGAAATTAGAGAAGTGAGGTGAAAAATTGGCAAAGAATGAGGTATGGCAAAAAGTAGGAGAAAACCTTGATGGTACACCTGTTATGGAACTTGTAAGTAGTATAGAAGTTCCTGATGAGGTTTTACCTGAAAGAGTAGAAATAGAGTTGACCCCAGAAATTAAAGCAGAATGGAAATTAGCGAATACAACATCTAAGAAAATGAGAGTAATAAGTAAGTTACTAAAATTGGGATAAGAGTATGAAATATGGAATTATCAGAGGTAATAAAAATAAAATTTAATAAAAATACTCTACTGTTTTCCGGAATCCTGGCATATTTTACGAGAAGAGAAATCCTTTACCCAATAATTGGATTTTTAGTAGTCTTTTTGTTGGATACCATACTGGGTTCACTGGCAACTATAAAAAATGGTGGCAAAGATAAAAAACCATTTCGTAGTGAGAGTTTTGCCAGGAAAACAGCTAAGAAGATGTTAAATTATCTAATTGTATGGACATCCTTCTGGGGCCTGGGTATGATAGCCCACTCACTCCCAGAAATATGGGGGCTTAGCGAGATTGTGCCAGCGATCACTATAGCGATGGGCATCCTGATAACCATATTTTGTGAGATAGTATCTATCGAGGAGAATTTAACGGTATTAGGTTTTGACCCTTATCCTATGAGAATAGTTAAAGCAGTGGGGAGAAGAATATTTGAAGGTCTGGGGATTTATCTTCCAGAGAAAGAAGAGAAAAAAGAAGAACTAAAGGAGGATAATGGTAGATGAATATAGAGTATATTCCAGGGATCACTAAGTTTGGATACCCTCAGGGTAGAATGGGTAGGGGTGGTTTAAGACCCACAGCCCTCGTTATACATGTTATGGAGGGTACTATCAATGGAACTACATCCTGGTTTAGGAGACCTATATCGAGCAATCCTGGATCAAAAGTTAGTTATAATTATGGAGTTGGTAAAAATGGAAGGATAGTGTGTTGGGTGAGGGATGAGAATGCTGCCTGGGCTAATGGAGGGATACAAAATCCTACTTGGAGAGGATTATTGAAAACAGCCAGCGGTTATGTAAATCCCAATCTATACACTATATCCATAGCACGAGAAGGGTTTAATGGTGAACTTTGCACACCCAGGCAATATCAGAGTTTGCTTTATGTAGTTAGGTTGATGGTAGATAAATATCGGTTGCCGATAAATCGCAATACTATAATCGGACATTATGAGATAGATAGCAGAAAACCATTGTGCCCAGGGAGAATTAATTTAGACCATTTTGTTAGTGAGTTGAGGACGAAGAAACCAACAGGTGGAGGCGATAAACCGCTGGATGTGTTATAAAATAAAGAGGTAGAAAATGAATGAAAATGATTTAGCGGTAAAGATTACTTTATTAGAGGGCAAGAAGATATCTATTAATGTTGCTCAGGTAAAGGAACTTTTGAAGATTATTTTATTGGAGCTGGCGTTGATGGAAGAAAGTGAACTACTAAATCTTTTGCGTAAACACCGTGAAAGGTTTATAAAATTTATTGAGGAAGAAGGTTAGGAGGTGAAAAAATGTTAATAATAATTGAGATCCTATTAGTAGCCTCGGTATTAGCAGCTTTTGTGGAAGCCATAGTAGAAATAATAAAGAAGAACACGGTTATTATCATCCATCCGAGGATATATTCCCTTTTAGTTGGCTTAATTCTGGGATCGTTTTTGGTAGAGATACTTAATTGGGATATTTATCAATCCTTTGTAACGGGAGCAATATCAGGATTGGTTTCTGCACCAGTTTTGCATGATGTTACAGCGATCTTAAGAAATCTAAAAGACTGCTTAAAGGACAATAACCCTTCAGGAGACAAGTTCCCGATATAATAATCTCACCTGGTGTGTTGGGTTTTTTATGTCATGGGCTGTCTGGCCCCCTAACCTCCTCCCACATACCCTCCTTTACCAGCACACCAGGTCGCTATGATTAAAATCTACAAATTTTCTAATATAACCTTTAGTAAATTCCAAAGTGCCATTAACAAACTTCAAATTCCCGAAGGATACGGTATCGGAACCGATAACCAAAAGAATTGTTACCTGTCCTTAGAGGAAGGTAAAGAGCAATATATTGAGGAATTGCAGAAATTAATCGAGAGAGAAGGAATTTTTATCTATTTTAGGTAAGAAGAATGAAAATAGCACGATTATTTGAGGAGAAAGCAGAACCATTGGCAAGCCCGAAATTGCTTACATGTTCCGAAATAAATGTAATTAGGGCTTGCAATCTAAACAGGCGGTGGCATAGTCGTCTGCCAGAAATCCACTGGTCAAATGTGGTAAGAAGTAAGCACTATATTTGTTACGGAGCGTTCTATAATAACGTGGTATATGCTGTTGCTATTTGGTCGTCTCCTGTGGCTGCTAATAGGTTCAAGAACGGAGACACACTTCTTGAACTAAGGCGCATGGCAATATCGCCTGAAGCTCCGAAGTATACGGCAACATGGATGTTGAGTAGGATGATAAAAGATATTAAAAAACGCTTTCCCAAAATAACAAGGCTAATAAGTTATCAGGATACAGAGGTGCACAAAGGGACGATTTATGCAGCTGCAAATTGGACAAAATGCTCAGAAACTAAATATATAGATTGGACAACAAGAAAGCGCAAGAGAAGCGAAGCACAGTCAAAAGCAAATAAAGTGCGATGGGAATACTGTATTGACTGTGCATCTAAAAAGGGATATGTCCCTAAACCCGGAACCATCCGTAGAGAATCAAAAAAGCCCATTTCCTGAGGAAAAATATCTGTTCTTATTTGCGCCTATTTCGCCGTATTTTTAGTCAAGATATATATTAATACATATTTGCACAAAATCTATCCAAATTTTACACTTTGTCAATAGGCGTAAAACACTGATGAATACACGCTTTTCTGTTATTAGGGGTTATTTATAGCGGAAAATTAGCCTTTTTTAATCATTTTTAATCTACCTTAAAAAAATACGATAACAGAAATACTGATTAAATCAATGTTTTTTAAATCCAAAAAATAAATAGATTGTCTGGATAATCGTCAAAATCCTCGGCGGAATTAAACAATCTGTAAAATTACCTGACAAAACACTTGACAAAAAATTAAATATTTATTATAATAAAAATGAAATTAAACAATTTGTAAAATATCTTGACAAACTACTTGACAAACTGTTTAATATGTGCTACAATAAAGTATAAAAATTAATGGAGGTTAGAAATGAGATTAGAAAACCGAACTGATTATAAAGCAGAAAGCTGGATAGAAAAGGTAATAAGAAAAGATGAATTAGCTTCTGTTTTGATGAAGGGTATTAAATTGGTCGTTGTTAAGTACTTCACCAGAAAAAGCAAAATTGTCATCAGATTGAGAAGAGGACGAGAAGATCTTGGTTTGGTAGAATGGGATTTTGTTAAAACTCTTGGCCACGAGTTGCATCATCACCAGGAATGGTTGATACGGGTAGAAAAAATAAGGAACAATAAAAAGTTTAATTATCGCTTTTCACACAAGGCTTCTGAGGATTATGCAGAAGTGTTGTGGAGAAAGTATCAATCGTTAGAAAAAGAGGTGTAAGAAAAATGAAAAGATGGTTAATTGTTGATGGTGAAGTAAGCTTGGAGTTTGACTCAGGGAAGATTGTTACCCTGACAGACGACGAGTTTGAGGAATTGAGAACGTCATTGGTTAAGGATTATATGTTTTCGGATGATTACCTGAAAGACATGTTTGTTCATCTGGAATTTTGTTTTGATGTGGCAAGAGATGTCAAGCTGAAAGCATGGTAGTGTAAAGTATAAAAAAGAGGTGTAAAAATGGAAGACAAATGGAAGACAAAAGAATCAGAAAGGGCTTGGGAAGAAACCTTGGCCCTTTGGTCTCATCTGGCGGAAAGACCAGATGAAGAGGTAATTGGGAAGCCATCTGAATGGCTACCCAAGGTGTTAGAGGAATTAGGGATATGTCATACACAAAAAGGGAAACCTTTCTGTGAGATATACGCTAATACCCCTAACTGTCCGTTAGGGGATTGCTCAGTGCGGTGGATGCCCGCACCATGCTGGAGCCGCACTCCCTACTATGAATGGGAGAGAGAGATGACCTGCAACGGTTGGCACCGGCAGGAAAAAGCCAGGAAGTTTTACAACTTCCTGGTAGAGAAAAAAGGAGGTTAGAAAATGCAAGAGGAAAGAAAGATTATGGTAAGGAATAACCAGGCGGAAGCCTGGGAAGAAATTTTAAAACTGTGGAAGGAACTGGCAGAAATGCCGGACCAAGCCATTGAAAATGGTGATTGGATTGCGTTTAACAACGCAATCCTGAACAAGTTAGGGATTGGAAATAGAAGGCACGGGAGTGCTTTCTGTGAGAGGTTTTACAAAACTCCCTTCTGTCCGTTGGGGGATTGTTCGGATAAGGTGGATAAGAAACCTTGTTGGTCAACTCCCTTTTTAGAGTGGGAGTGGGAAGCGAATGAGAAGGGCTGGCATGTAAAAATGCTAGCTCAAGACTTCTTGGATTTTTTGATATACAAGAAAGAGACAGACGAGAAGTATGGAACAATCCAAGAAGAGGATGAGTAAATAAAAAAGGAGGTTAAAATGTTAAGGAATCTTGATTTAAGGATTATTGAGTATGCTGCTAGGAGAGTTTTGACTTGTTCTGGTTGTGGTTATGAATTAGAGTCTCGATCCATAGATTCGTTGGTGAGAAGAGCCAATGAAAATGGCTGGAGATACGACTATCAAGAGGATGGGATCTATTGTTCTGATTGCTTGGTAATAATAAAAGAAGGAGGTTAGAAAATGAAAAGAATTACAAAAAAGGTTGCAGGTAAAAGAGGTAAGATAGGTGCTATCTATATTAGAGATGATAGCGAAGATAGAAAAGGGTGGCAAATGATACTCATACACCCTGACGGAAGAGTGGAGTATCCGAGAGAAGGATATTTACATAAGAACCGGGCGGAGGTATACCGATGCGCCCGAGCTATGTATGCCCCAGAGTGTTGGGGCTGGAGAGAAAGGGATAAGTCAATACTGCTCGACTATCCTGATCTCACGGAAGAGGAAGAAGAAGTTGAAAAGAACGAGACTTTAAAGGAATCAAAATTTTGGTCTGAGGTGAAACGAAATTGGAAAGAAGAATCTACAGTGTAACTCAGGCCGCTAGACACTCGGGGTACTCCCGAGTGTCTATCTATTTGAAGATAAAAGCAGGAATTATCCAGGCTGTTTTGCTGGGAGATAAGCAATACATCTCCCAGCGAGAGTTGAACAAACTAATAAAAATGAAACAAAAAGGAAAAGGAGGTAAGAAGGATGTTTGTAAAAATTAGAATGAAGGACGGAAGTGAAGAAGTTTTTGATACTGACAAAATAACACTTGTCAGTAAAGATTGGGGTAAACCCATCTACACCATACATATAAGTGAAAACAAATATGTGAGGGTTGATGAGGGGATTTATCAGGCTCTTATGGAAAGATTAGAGCCTGTGTTATTAATAGCAAAGGAGGGTTAAAATGGAAAGTAAAAAGGAAGAAAAAATGAGTAAAATTGTAAGAAAAGAAAGTGAGGTTCTCCCGTCTCGAATGGGGGAATTAATTAAGTTCTCAGAGTTACTCTACAAATCGGGTATGTTTCCTAATGTCAACTCCGCTATGGGGGCCTTAGCTATCATAGAATATGGAAGGGAATTGGGAATCCCTCCCGTAATAGCCTTAAACTCCATCTCAGTCATTAAAGGGCGTTTATGTGCGAGCGCCCAACTAATGTTGGGATTAGCGGTAAGAAACGGGGTAACTTATAAAGTTGAAACCAGCACTGATAAGGTTTGTAGAATTAAATTTGTCAACGGTAACTTAGAATATGTATCAGAATACACCATCGAGGAAGCCGAAAAGGCAGGACTAGTAAGACCTGGTAGTAGCTGGACAAACTACCCTAAAGATATGCTCTGGTCTCGTTGTGTAAGTAGGGGTCTGCGAAGGGTTAATCCCCTACCCATGGCAGGGTTATATCCTATTGAAGAAATACATGATGTGAATGATGTGGATATTGAGCCTGCACCAGAAAATAACGAAACAATAATGCCAGTAGTTGAAGTACCAGAAGACCTATCTTGGCCTACTTTTTGGGGTAAGATTAAGTCCCTCGGGCTAACTGAGGAGGAGGCGCACAATCTCCTCGGGGTAAAGAGTTTTAAGGAAATCATTGATGGAGGGCAAACTAAAAGGGATATACTAAAAACCTTGTGGAGAGCAGTAAGGCAAAAAGAGGTATTGCCACCCAAGGAAGAAATATCTCCTTTAATAGAGCCCGAAGACATCTCCAAATTAGCTGGTTCGTGGGAGCCAGAAAAATAATGAACTACCCGCCTGTCTATTCAAAATTTCTACCACTAACAACATGGGCAGGCGGGTTCTATTTCATAAAAAGGAGGTTAATAAGATGGAGGAAAGAGTAGAATTATTAGATTATTATAAAGTACAGTATGAGAAATTATTATATCATAACCAAGAACTACAAAATACAGTCGAAACATTAAGAAGACAGATTGAACAGTTAGAAAAACAGATCGAACCAAAAGCGTTAGAGACTATAAAGGGACAGTCAAAGATTATAGATGAGTTATATATTGATTTGGCAGTTTTGCGGCGATTATCATTGTTAATTATAGAAGAATTGGAAAGGCAATACCCTGATAATGAAGTTATTAAATTGTTAGCAAAGAATATATATAACAGAGTAAGCTGGCAGGAAGATGAAGATTATGATCGCTAAAAAAGGAGGACAAATTGGAAGTATTAAATAGGCTAAAAAATGAGAAAGATATTATCGGCTGGGTTAGGCAGCTCGCCCTGCCACCTAAAGATATCAGGCATTTTGAAATAACCGATATGTTAATAATCGCTACCTTTCGTTCCGACGAAAGGTATTTACTTCGTTTTAGAGTACTTCATTCTTTTGGAGGTACTGTTTTACGAGTTATTAATGGTTGGTTAATCCAAAATCTCTGTGACCGTATATCCAGTTATACACTGGAGGAGTTCACGGAAAAAACAGGGTGGGGAACTACCCTGGAAATTTATCAATACAAACAAGGAGGCGAAAAATGAAAGGAGGTAAAGAAAAAAATGAAAGAGTTTAAAACATTGATGAGAGTAGGTGACCAATACTACCAAGTATTGGATCACACAGGAATAGCTGAACTTATAAAGATCAACCCTGTTGAACTTTATAGTGTATTAAGGTTTTATCTTAAAGGGGATAAGTTTGGTTTCCCCTTAAGTTGGGATGAAGAAAGAGACAAAGGAGAAAAGATTAGTAGGAAGATAATAATAAGTTATCTTCATGATCGATGGAGTAGTGAGAGAGTTTATCAAATTACAGTTTCTTCCTATGATGAAAGCGGTCATCTGGAAGCAACTGAGCTCGTTAAATTTACTTTAAATGGTATTTACGAGTTATTTAAAAGTTTTCTTGAAAGGAGTTGTAGGAGGTAAAAATGATAAGGATTAATAAAAAAGGTAAAATGGTTGTAAGTAAGGAAGTAAGAGCAAGGGTTAGGGTTGTCAAATACCCACACGGTTGGGTTATAGTGCTTTTGTACCCAAAGTGGAAGGTAGAATTCCCTAAAGGGAGACATCCTCACTTGACAGAAGAGGATGCGTATGAGTGGGCAAGGAGTGTGTACAATAATGAAACATGGGCTTGGCGTGAGAGGGATAAGTCTATAATAATAGATAACCCGTCCTATATTCCCGAAGCGGATAAGGACTTTACGCCGTAATAAAGGAGGAAATTGGAAATGTCAAATAGAGGGAGAAATGTTATCGATTGGGTGAGGGAATATGCCATCCCGGCT
>QLUP01000010.1 GCA_018725485.1 Candidatus Lithacetigena glycinireducens
TATGTCCGAGTGTCTTAAGATTCCTTACTGTCAGTTTTCCTAACTTATTAAGCAATGTTACTATGTTTGACTCTCCCTGGGAGATTAGTGCCAGCCTGGTTAAGAAAAAAGATAATAATTTAAAGGTAGCCCTCCTTGCCAACTGCCCAGCTCAAATTACTTCTGTTAAGTCTCCACTCGGTATAGACTCATCCCGATTAGATTTTGCTATACCGTTGAATCATTTTTATCACCTGGCTCGCCGGTATTTTGAAAAAACTCCCTCAGGAGATTTAGGTGAAGGAATAATTGCTTGCTGTGGTCAATGGTTTTCAGAAGTTATGCCCGAGAAAGATATATTGTCCTTAGGCAGTTTAAATCGGATAAAGGATACTCTTCATGAAGAAGAGATAAAACACAGCCTTTCTCCAGATATTTTAGAGCTCTGGGCTTGTGAGTATGGTTGTGCAGGTGGAATACTTAATGCTTTATCTCCGGTGGTATTAATACAACATTTTAAAAGGACGAGGAAGTCAACAAAACCGTTGGTTTCTGGTGAGTGGCGAGAAGAGTTGACCAATGATTTTAATAATGGTTTATTTGACTTAAAAAAACAGATTACTGAAAGACCAGTGTTAAAGCTTGATGAGGAAATGGAAGTGTCACTCAGGAAGTTGGAAGAATTAGAACATATTCTGACTACGCTACCAGGTATAGATTGTGGGGCTTGCGGAGCTCCTACCTGCAGAGCTTTTGCTGAAGATGTGGTTATGGGGTGGTCCTATATAACAGATTGTATTTTCGTTTTAAAAGACAAACTTAAAAAATTAGCCGAAGAGGTTATGGATTTGTCTCGCCTTGGTCCATCACCTAAGAGATTCAAATAAAGGAGGTACAGTTTTTGCTGTTAAGAGAAGTTATTGATAGTTTGAATTTACAGGTGTTAAGCAAAGGCAATCTTGAAGTAGAAGTCAGGAGCGGTATTGTTTCTGACTTACTTAGTTATGTAATGGGAAATGCTAAAGAAGGTGATTTGTGGTTAACCATACAAACGCATATGAATGTAGTTGCTGTTGCCTCACTTTGTAAGGTAGCAGCAGTCATAGTAACCTCTAATCTGGAGGTTAATGAGGAGGTGATTAACAAGGCCCAGGAAGAAGGGATAACAATTCTTAAAAGTTCTTTAAGTTCCTATGAACTTTCGGGGAATTTATACTTATCCAGGATCAGGTGATATTGCATTTGCAGTGGTATAACCTTGACCTACATATACATTCTGTTTTATCTCCTTGTTCTACCTGGGATATGAGCCCCAAAAAAGTTTTAATGGAAACCAGAAAAAAAAGTTTAGATATGATTGGAATAACTGACCACCATTCAGTTCGTAATTATCCCGCTTTTTGTGAACAGGGTAAATTATGTGGAATTAGGGTTATACCCGCAATAGAAGTGCAAACAAAAGAAGAAGTTCATCTCCTTTTATATTTTCGTACTTACAGGCAAGCCCTCAGATTTGAAGTTGAAATACTTAAAAATTCACCTTCGATTATTGATGAGGTTAGTGCTATAAAGCCTCAATGCGTGGTCAATCAGGATGATATGGTGATAAAAGTTGAAAAACGATTACTTTTATTTTCAGTTGATTTACCCCTTCATAGTGTAATAAAACTGGCCAGAACCTATGAAACCCTGGTTATTCTGGCTCATATTAATCGTCCAGCTTTCAGTATTTATTCTCAATTAGGTTTCCTACCTCCAGATATAGATATAGATGGGGTAGAAATATACAATTATAGGAATTCTGAATTGTTAATTCCCCATAATGTTGGAATTATTTATGGTTCCGATGCCCATGACTTACCAGCTATAGGTAGATTTGTCACTCAGGCCTGGGTTAACGAACCTACCTGGGAAGAGTTAAGATTAGCCTTAAGAAACATTGGAGGCAGATTGTTAAGGAGGAAAGATGATTCTTGAACATGAGTTATTTCCGCATGAGTTCAAATTTTCAAGTAAAAAACCCATAGTTAATCTTCAAACCCCAAAAAGAATCGTTATGTTGATGCAACAACATACTGGAGCGCTAGCTCAACCGACGGTAAAAGCGGGGGATACTGTTATAAAAGGGCAGGTAATAGGAGATTCTCCAGGTTATGTTTTTGCTCCCATTCATTCTTCTATAAGTGGAAAAGTAAAATCAATTTCGCCCTGGCTTCACCCGATACTTGGTCGAGAGATCGAGTCTATAATTATTGAAGCAGATGGCAGCGCTGATGAAATTAGGCTTAAACCACTAAATTATCCTATTACCCCGGATGAAATCAGGCAAAGAGCAAGGGATGCTGGGCTTGTGGGGCAGGGCGGAGCAGCTTTTCCCACACATGTGAAGTTAAACCCAACCAAGCCTATTGAATATGCCATTATCAATGGGGCTGAATGTGAGCCTTATCTAACTGTGGACCATAGGCAGATGCTGGAGAATCCCAAAAAACTTATTTCTGGTTTGAGGCTTATCATGTCAGCGGTAGGAGCCAAAAAGGGTTTAATTGCCATTGAAGATAATAAAAAAGATGCAATTACCCTGCTGAAAGTGCTGGTCAGAGAATTCCCGGATATTAGAGTTTTTGTATTGCCGAGTAAATACCCACAGGGAGCTGAAAAAGTAATGATTAAGACTATTATTGGAAAAGAGGTACCCCGGGGAGGACTTCCTCAGGATGTGGGTGTAGTGGTTATTAATGTATCAACAGCTATTAGCCTGGCAGAAGCTGTTTTTGAGGGTAAAATACTTACCGAGAAAGTTATAACCATTTCAGGCGATGCTATAAGTGAACCTGCCAATGTTAAAGTTCACTTAGGGACAATCGTCAAAGATGTTATAGAGAATACAGTTGAATTTGCAAATGGTTACTCCAGGTTTATAATGGGTGGACCTATGACAGGTTTTTCTCAAGCTACTCTTGATGTGCCTATCATAAAGGGAACATCTGGTTTATTGTTTTTAAGAAAAACCAGGATTCAGGAAACAGCAGAATGCATCAGATGTGGCAGGTGCATTCAGAATTGTCCTCTCCGGCTTATGCCTGCTTATATTACTTCCAGTACAAAGTTAGGTGAGTATTCCAGGGCAGAATTTTACGGAGCCTCTGACTGTTTTGAATGTGGTAGGTGCTCTTATGTTTGTCCAGCTAACATTCCTCTTGTTCACTATGTTAAAGTAGCCAAAACCGAACTGTTTAAAATGAAAAAAACTGGTTCGAAGTCTTAGGAGGTAGGATAAGTTGGCAGAATTGAAGGTAAGTAAAGTTATAATATCACCCTCTCCCCATTTTCATGCTAATATCAACCCCGACAGAATAATGAATCGGGTTATACTTTCCCTGGTACCAGCTTCTCTTGCTGCTTTTTACTTTTTTGGATGGATTAGTTTTTTGAAAATCGTGGGTTTGTCAGTTGCTTCAGCGGTATTTTTTGAGTTTATTATCTTGAGGTTATTTAAACGAAAACCTCTCCCGGGAACTTATTCCAGTAGTATTGTTACAGGATTACTCCTGGCTTTAACTTTACCTCCTACCTCTCCCTGGTGGATACCGATTGTGGGTAGCGCTATTGCCATAATAGTAGCGAAAGAATTTTTTGGAGGTCTTGGGCATAATCCTTTTAATCCGGCGCTTGTTGGAAGGGCAGTGTTATTAATTTCCTGGCCTACCCACCTGACAACTTTTATTCAGCCTTTTTCAGGGATAACCACAGCCACTCCCCTGGCTTTTTTCAGGGATAATCTATCTTTGCCTTCTTATCAGGATTTATTTTTAGGTAATATTGCCGGTTCTTTAGGAGAAACCTCAGCCATAGCCCTGATAATAGGAGGTTTATTCCTGCTATTATCAAGAACTATAGAGTGGCAGATACCTACTGCCTTTCTGGGATCAGTTGCAATTTTGAGCCTGACCCTGGGTAGAGATCCAGTCTTTGACCTCCTATCAGGAGGGATTCTTATGGGGGCATTTTTCATGGCAACAGATTATGTTACCAGCCCAATTACTCCCTGGGGAAGATTACTATTTGGCATTGGTTGTGGTTTATTAACCATTACTATCAGGGCTTTTGGTGGTTATCCTGAAGGGGTTACTTATGCCATCCTTATTATGAACGCTTTTGCACCTATGCTGGAACAGGCAACCCTTCCCAGGAAATTTGGGACGGTGCACAAATGAATGTTCTTCGACTTGGTTTTATATTAATGCTGGTGAGTGCAATATCAGCCGGAGCCCTGTCTTATGTTTTCTTTCAAACCAAACCTATAATTGAACAACGAAAAGCTGAAGATACCAAGCGGGTGTTATTAGAAGTGTTGCCTTCAGCGAAAAGTTTTAAAGAATTAAATAGCTCTGAGTTCAAGCCTCTCGATGATTCAGTAATGTTCATCACAAATATATACCTCGGTATTGGTTCTCAAGATAACCCGGTTGGAGTAGCAATAAAAGGAGTGACCGTAGGTTATGGTGGTTCTATTGTAATACTGATAGGAATTTCCAACGATAACAAAATTACCGGGATTGAAATAATAGAGCACAAGGAAACTCCTGGTCTTGGCTCTAAGATTGCTGAAAAATCTTTTACCGGTATGTTTGTCAGCAAGACCTTGAACGACCCCTTAACTATAAAAGATGATTTAACTGCAATAGCAGGAGCAACCAAATCTTCACAAGCAGTTGCTAAACTCGTTAAAAAAATAGCAGATTATGTGTTAAAAAATAGGGAGGCTTGGAGATAATGAAACAGCTCTGGAAAGATTTTGTAAATGGCATTATATCGGAAAATGCTGTTCTAAAACTTATGATTGGCTTATGCCCTGTTCTTGCAATATCAACTACGGTTGTTAATGGAGTTGGCATGGGTCTGGCTACCACTTTTGTTCTTCTGGGTTCAAACCTAACCATCGCTCTTATCAGGAATATTGTTCCTAAAGAAATAAGGATACCGGTGTTTATTATTGTTATTGCTACCTTTGTAACTATTACCGACCTGTCTATGGCTGCTTATTTTCCAGCTTTACATAAAACCCTGGGTATTTTCATTCCTCTTATCGTGGTTAACTGCATCATCATGGGTAGGGCAGAGGCTTTTGCTTCCAGAAATACCCCAGTAAGGGCAATTGCTGATGGTTTGGGTATGGGAATTGGCTTTATCTTAACTCTCATATTGCTTTCAGGTGCGAGAGAACTTCTCGGTAACGGAACTATTTTTGGAGCTTCTCTGCCTTTTAAAGGTTTTGAACCTGCCTTAATAATGATTCTTCCGCCAGGTGCATTTTTTGCTATCGGTATTATGATTGCTATATTCAACAACCTGTTTAAACTGAAAAGAGACGGAGGACACAAACATGGATCTGCTTAAGCTTTTCATTGCCGCCTTACTTGTTAATAATATCGTCCTTATGAGATTCCTGGCGCTGTGTTCTTATGTAGGAATGACTGCTGAACCCGGACCCGCCCTGGGTATAGGATGGGCAGTTACATTTGTAATGGTATTAGCCGGAGTGGTAACCTGGTTTCTGAATGTTTTTGTCTTACAACCCCTGGGATTAACTTTTTTGAGCACCCTTATTTTTATACTGGTCATTGCCTCTCTAGTTCAACTGGTGGAGATTTACCTCAGGAAAAGCATACCTTCCCTATATCATGTTATGGGAATCTATCTACCTTTAATAACTACTAACTGCGCTATTTTAGGACTAACTTTTATCAATCAAAGAGAGGGATTTACCCTGATACAATCAATTGTTAACTCTATTGGAGTTGCCTGGGGCTATACCCTGGCTATGCTCCTGTTAGCCAACCTCAGGCAGAGGATAAAGCACAGTAATGTACCTAAATTTCTGGATGGTTATCCCATAGTGTTTATACTCACTGCTATTCTGGCAGTAGCATTTATGGGATTCACCGGTATGGCTAAGTAAGGAGGCAAAAAGATGGTTGAATTTATTATTCAGAGCTTACTGGTTACCGGTGGTTTGGGGTTGGTTTTTGGATTGGGGTTAGCCTTATTTTCCCAGAAATTTAAAGTTGAAGAAGATCCTCGTTTAGAGCTGATTCAAAACATTCTGCCCGGGGCAAATTGTGGAGCCTGCGGTTATCCCGGGTGCAGGCAATTAGCCCAATCTATTTTACGAGGCGAATTAGGACCAGAAAAATGTACTGTGGGAGGAAGTAAAGTAGTTACTGAAATTGCTAACTTATTAGGAATTGAAGTTGCAGAAGTAAAACCAGGTGTGGCCCGGGTTAAATGTCAGGGAGATGAAGCCCGAGCTTTTCGACGGGCTGAATATTACGGAATCAACACCTGCAATGCAGCTTCTCAAATTTCTGGTGGTTTTAAACAATGTTTTTATGGATGTTTAGGGTTGGGGGATTGCGTTGAAGCATGTGTTTTTGATGCCCTAACTATGTCTACTGATAATTTGCCCATAGTTGAGGAAGGTAAATGCACTGCTTGTGGTTTATGTGTTAAAGCCTGTACCAGAAAAATTATAGAGATTTTTCCTCGAGAAAATGCTGTTATTATCGCTTGCGTTTCACCTCAGAAAGGCCCGGAAGTTCGGAAAGCCTGTCAGGTAGGATGCATCAAATGTGGCATATGTGTTAAGAATTGCCCTAAAGGCGCAATTCATCTTGAACCATCCTTAGGGAATCTGGCTGTTATTGACTATAACCTGTGTGATAACTGCGGAACCTGCGTGGAAAAATGTCCCACTAAAACCATAGTTAATTATCTTAGGGTGCCTATACATGCTGGTTAAAAAAGGGTTTCTTTTTCCTCACCCTCCATTGTTAATCAAAGAAATCGGCGGGAAAAGACTTCAGGAAGTGAGTAAAACCTTAAAAGGAATTGAAAAGGCCCTGGAGCAACTGGAAGGGATAAATTTTGATACCATAGTTATTTTTGGTCCTCACACTACTATTTCCAGAAGAGGAATATCAGTTTTAGCTTCCAGGAAAGTAAAAGGGGACTTTTCTAATTTTGGTTTTCCTGAGGTAGCTCTTTCAGGTGAATGCGACGAAGAATTTATTTCCCGTTTAGTCTCTAAGGAAAACAAGGTTCAGTTCAATCCCTTATACGAAACCTCCCTGGACCATGGCATCATGTTACCGCTTTACTTTTTACAAAAAATAGGCATCAAGGGCAAACTGGTTATTACCGGTATTGCCTGGGAGGGAGCAGATTACCATATTGATTTTGGAAAAATTATCAGTGAGACTGCACGAGAATTAAACAGAAATTTACTGCTGGTTGCCAGTGGAGATTTATCACATCGTTTAACCTATAACGCACCAGCAGGATATAACCCCCAGGGAAAACTGTTTGATAGTATGATAGTTAATTTCTTTGAAACCGGTGATGCTTCCAGGATAAAAAATTTGGATTGGGAATTATTGGAAAGAGCTGGGGAATGTGGATATAGACCCTTAATGACCTTAATAGGTGCGTTTTCAGATTCTCCCTTTAAGTCAAAGCTATATTCTTATGAAGGTCCTTTTGGCGTAGGTTATCTGGTGGGAGGTATAGAGGAAAGATAATTGCATCCTCTGGTGGTTCTGGCAAAAGAAGCAGTGGAACTTTATCTAACTGAGGGGCGAAAACCCTCTCCAGCAATTATTGATGAGTTGGGTTATGACTACCGATTACCAGCACCTTGCTTTGTAACTATACGCTTTAAGGGAAAATTACGAGGTTGTATTGGAACTATCTCCAGCACTCAGGAAAATATAGCTTTAGAAATTATTGAAAACGCTATT
This sequence comes from Candidatus Lithacetigena glycinireducens, assembly GCA_018725485.1. Taxonomy (GTDB): domain Bacteria; phylum Coprothermobacterota; class HKB111; order HKB111; family HKB111; genus Lithacetigena; species Lithacetigena glycinireducens. The sequence goes on from QLUP01000010.1 coordinate 7,779, forward strand.
AAATCTGCCACCAGGGACCCTCGTTTTCCTCCCATTCAGACCAACGAGATTCCCTACCTGACATATTCTATTGATATGCTTGGTCCTTTACAGGAAGTTAGCGATATATCCAGGCTTAATCCCCTAAAGTATGGAGTAGTAGTGGAAAAAGGGCTGAGAAGAGGGGTGTTGCTACCTGACCTAGAAAGCATAGATTCTGTAGAACAACAATTACGCCTAGCTCGATTAAAAGCCGGTATTGATGAGGACGATGAGATTAATATATATTTTTTTGAAGTTCAAAGGTTGGAATAAGTAAGGGGGATTTAATTAACTGAATAAAGCATCTTATTATGAATCCTTAATAGATAATAAGGTTCGATGCCTTCTTTGTTCTAACCTTTGCCTGTTATCTGAAGGAAAAATAGGTAAGTGTGGTGTAAGGGAAAATATTAAAGGTGTCCTTTATTCTTTGATTTATAACCGGGTTGCTTCCATAGCAGTAGATCCAATTGAAAAAAAGCCCGTGTATCATTATAAACCCGGAAGTTCAGTTCTTTCTGTAGGGACGGTTGGGTGTAATTTAAGGTGTCGCCATTGTCAGAATTGGGAGTTATCTCGTTCGTCTCGCCAGAATGTAAATTTAAGGGATATTAGTACCCACCAGCTTTCTAGAATAGCCTTAAAAACAAACTCTAAAGGAGTCAGCTGGACCTATAATGAACCCACTATCTGGTTTGAATATGTTATTGAAAGCGCAAAAAATGCACGGGAGAATAATCTGTACACGGTTATGGTTACTAATGGATTTATCAGGGAAAAGCCTTTAAGTGAATTAATCAGCTACATAGATGTTTACAGGGTTGATATTAAAGCTTTTTCTCAGAACACTTTTAAAATAATAACAGGTTTATCTGAGGTAGAAATTCCCATGGTATCTGCTTTACAGGCAAAAGAGTCAGGAATTCATGTAGAAATTGTGACAAACATTATAACCACCATTAATGATACTGAGGATGAACTGAGGTCAATTGCCACTTTTATAAGTGAAAAACTGGGAAATAAAACCCCCTGGCACATTACCCGTTTTTTCCCTTATCTGGAATTATCTTATCTTCCTCCAACTCCTATACAATCGCTCATCAGAGCTAAAGAAATAGGTAAGGAGTGTGGAATAGATTTTATTTATATAGGAAATGCCAGGGAAAGGTTAGAAGAAAACACTGTCTGTCCCAGGTGCGATAGTGTTGCCATAAAAAGGACTGGATTTGAAGTTTATAAGGTCGATGTTACGGAAAAGGGGGATTGTAAGACTTGCGGAGAATATTTAAATATTTACCCCTGATTATTTTAGCCTCAGCCCTGCTCTTTGCTTTCTGGGTAAATAAAGCAGAAACCAAACCTGAAACTATTCGAGATATAGCTATGGATACCTTTATAGAAATTACTACCTACCATCAACCCAGGGACACAGCTTCCGAAGAGATTTTAAAAGATTTTAAATATCTGGAATCAATCTTTAATCGTTACGATGAGAACTCGGTTGTTTATGATGTTAATAAACATGCTTTTGAAAAACCCATTTCTATTCCCTCTATCTTTGAGAATTTACTCACTGAGAGTTTAAAGTTGTCTGATTATACCGAAGGTCATTTTAATCCTGCGATTGGACCCCTGGTAGATGTATGGAGGAAAGTAATTAAAGGAGAAGATATTTCTAATTTACCTGATATAAATATAGTAAAAGAGGCAATATCAATAAGTAAAACCGAAAATATAATTATTAACGAACGAAATGGGCAGGTATCCTTTGCTATTCCAGGGGTTTCACTTGATTTTGGTGCTGTGGTTAAGGGTTTTGCCGTGGATAGAGCTTTTGAAATCCTGAAAAACAAGGGGATTGAAAGAGCCGTTATAAATGCTGGAGGCACTATAGGAGTTTATGGTTCTCCGCCAGGAAGGAAATACTGGAGAATTGGTATCCAGCATCCAAGAAAAGAAGGTATTATTGGCGTATTGAATTTAACCTCAACTATGGTAATTTCAACTTCCGGTGATTACGAAAGGTATAAAATTATTGATGGGAAAAGATATCACCACCTGCTAAACCCTTTTACCGGTTACCCTACTGAGGAGTTACTGAGTGTAACCATAATAAATAAAAATGGCCTTCTTTCCGATGCTGTTTCTACAGCTGTTATGTCTATGGGCTTAGAGAAAGGGATTGAATTTCTTACCCAAAAATCACTAATGGCTATAATCATTACACCCGATTTGAAGATTCATTTTACAGGTGACGCTGAAAGTTTATTTCAGCCAGAGTTATGAAACGAGGAGATTTACTGATTTACCTATTTAGCGCTTCAATGTTGCTATTTTCTTTTTTACTCTACCTGTTTCTATATTCTGGATTAGGTTTTGACCAACATATTGAATCAGTAGTAGTAGAATATAAAAAACAGGTTTATGCAAAAATACCTCTACCCTCCCCGGAGAGAACCATTGATATAAATGGTCCGTGGGGAGTTATAATGCTTGATTTGAATGGTTATAAAGTTAGAGTAAACCCATTTTCACCCCCTTACTGTCCTGATAAAATATGTATGAGGCAGGGGTGGATAAGTAAACCACCCGAAACCATTGTATGTCTACCTAACAGGATAATTATTTACTACCAGGGAGGAAAATATATTGATGGACTCACCCACTAACAAGATGGTTAGAATATGTGTTCTAGCTGTACTGGGAGTAGTGCTTAATTTAATTGAACCACCTATGCCTGCTCCAGTACCTGGAATTAAGCTTGGTCTGGCTAATCTGATGTCAGTAATCGGTTTATATTCCCTGGGAACTTATTCAGCTATCTGGATAACCATTTTAAGAACTATAACCGTAAACCTGTTTTTAGGTTTTGATTTGAGAGGTTTTCTAAGTTTAGGCGGAGGCGTGGTTAGCGCTTTAATTATGGAAGCAGTATATTATTTTTATAAAAGGGAAACAGGGATAGTAGCAGTAAGTATGTTAGGTGGCTTGATGCATAATTTTACTCAATGGTTGATGGTGTTAATATTGTTACAGCAACCTTACCTGGTAGTCTATCTTCCTTTTTTATTGCTTAGTGGAGGGGTAGCAGGGGTGTTTGTTGGAACAACCGGGGTATATACTTTAAGAAGATTAGGAGGTTTTATAAGTGGCAAGGATACACAACCGTAAATTATTTTTTGTAGGTGCAGTATTTTTTGGTTTACTCCTGGGGAATGTAGTCGCCCTGGCATTAAAAGATGTTTTTCCTATCATATTTGAGGGACCGGACCTGAAATTGATTATAAATGAGCTTAACTTGATTGTCCTGTCTTTCTCCTTTTCTTTCAAATTTAAAGTGTCTCTCGGGGGATTGTTAGGCTTATTAGTAGGATTATATGTTTATTTTTCAAATTAAAAGTAATTATCATGATAAAATAATTTGGTTAAATCTTCTTGAAAAGGAGAAATGAAAATTATGTTTGGTAAAGATATTGCTATAGACTTAGGTACCGCAACTACTATTGTATATATTAAGGGAAGTGGAATCTTAGTAAATGAACCCACTATTGTAGCCCTGGAGCGCAGGAGTAATAAAGTTTTTGCAGTCGGTATGGAAGCGAGGAGGATGGCTGGTAGAACAGCTGATGATATTTATATCTGCCGACCATTAAAAGATGGTGTTATTGCTGAGTTTTCCGTAACCGAATCCGTGCTGAGCTACTTTATAGACAAAGCCTTAAACAGGAGTAAGTCATTCTGGAGTTTTTTAGCCGGTAAACCTCGGGTTATCGTGGGCATTCCTTCGGGTGCTACTCAGGTGGAAAAAAGAGCTGTAGAAGAGGCTGCCATAGCCTCTGGAGCTCGGGAAGTATATCTAATTGACGAACCTATGGCTGCAGCCATAGGCGCAGGCTTACCCGTTATGGAGCCTCGTGGTTGTATGGTGTTAGATATAGGTGGTGGAACCACTGAAGCAGCAGTCATCTCCATGGGAGGAACCGTAGCCTCTATGTCGAGCCGAATTGCAGGTGACGAGATGAACGAAGAAGTAAGCAGATTTTTCCGCCACCATTATAATTTACTGATTGGAGATTATACAGCGGAAGATATTAAAATAAATATTGGTTCAGCCTATCCCTATAATGGGGTAAAAACGACTCAGGTAAAAGGAAGAGATTTAATCTCGGGTCTCCCTAGAATGGTGGAAGCTAATTCTGATGAAATAAGGAATGCTCTTCAAAAAATATTTATCGGTATAGCTGACCTGGTGAAATCTGCCCTGGAAATCACCCCACCTGAATTAGCCGCCGATGTTCTGGATAGAGGTATGATGCTGGCAGGGGGTGGAGCTTTAATTAAAGGGCTTGACCAATTTCTTACCAGGGAAATTGGTATTCCTGTGCATATAGCTCCCCAAGCCCTGGAATCGGTTGCCCTGGGAGCTGGTAAAGCACTGGCTAATATGAGTATATTTAGAAAAGTATTGTTTTCATCACGCACCAGTAGATAAATGAACAAGAGCATTCTGCAGGTTTTACTGCTGCTTCTAATTATCACCATTCTTTCAATTACTCCACCTGGTGGTAAACCATTATTTACTATTATTGGTGGTACTATTATAGACTCAACTAAAAGTATAATCTTTTTCTGGTGGAACCTTGGGAGGACTATTGAAGATTGGGGAAGCGCTATTACTAATTTTAAAAAAGTTTTAAGAGAAAGGGTTGATTATAAAGAGAAACTAAATCTTCTTAGAACTCTAAACCTACAAATAGAAAGATTAAGAGCAGAAAACAAAGTATTAAGAGATTTATGGAAAATCCAGGAGCTCCCGGTAAATTTTAATTTTGTTGGAGCAAGAGTAATCGGGACAGATTTTAGTATTTTTTCTCCAGCTCTCATTCTGGATAGGGGAGTACGGGATGGTATAGTTGAAGGGCTACCCCTTTTATATGGTGGAGGTGTGGCTGGTAAAGTGGTCAGAGTATTTGAAACCACTTCTCTGGCTGTTCTCACCAACAATGAGGATTTTGCTATAGGAGGCGTGGTTGACCCCGGTGGAGAAATGGGGGTTGTAAGGGGTGGGAAAGAAAATCTAAATATTGAGTTCCTTTCTTTGAACCCTCAGGTTCAAGTAGGGCAACTGATAGTTTCTTCTTCCAGCGAGGGGATTTTCGGTTTACCCATAGGTATAATAAAATCACTTGATATTATTGGCAAAATAACTCCTTCTGCTAAAATTGAACCCCTGGTAAATCCAGCAGGAGGAAGGTTTTTCCTCATAGTACTGGGAATAAATCCTGATTGAAAACCTATTTGCCTTCAATTATCCTGGTAAGCTCTTTCCTTATTATAAATTGGCCCTTTTTTTCTTTTTTTGATCTTCCACTTGCCATAGTAATCGGTCAATCTGGTAAAAACAGCAGACTAAATCTACCTTTCTCTCTGGCAATACTTTTATGTGCTTCACTTAGTAAGGAGCCTTTATTTTTGGTGGCTTTACTATTATTACCTTTCGCTATTCAGTATCTTATGAACCTTATAACTACAGGAAGAAATCCGTTTATTTCTATTTTTACAGTTATTTTAAAAGTGGTGTTAGCTTATGGTGTGTTTGTTTTAATTAAAATGATGTTTTTTAACCTTCAGGTAAATTATCAATTTTTAAATATCCTAATACCAAAAGTACTATTAACTATGCTTTTAGCATTATTCTACGATATTAAAGTTTCCCCATGGATATCAGGACAAAGCAATTTTTCTTAGTAATATTATTACTTGCTTCAACTGTGCTTTTTTCAGGTAGATTGTTCTATCTTCAGGTAATTAAAGGCAATGAATATGCTAATCTATCAGTAAGTAACTATCTCAGAACTATACAAGTTCAAGCACCACGAGGCAATATAACCAGCAGGGAAGGGACAATTTTAGCTCATGATATTCTTACTTATGTAGTAAAAGTTGCCCCAGCAGACATTAAAGATGAAGAAAAGATAATTGAATTACTCATTTCTATGTTAGGTGTTACCCGGGAGGATATCCTGAAAGCTATAAATGATGATTCTTTGCCTTATTATTATCCCAGGGTGGTGGCGGTGGATATTCCCCTGGACAAAGTATTGGAATTGAAAATAAAAGAAAAAGAGTTCCCGGGATTAACAGTAGAGATATCCCTGGTAAGAAAATATGAGAAAGCAGAGTCCTTTGCTCATGTTATCGGGTACCTGCATGAAATAGACAGAGAAGAGCTGTTTATTTTGTCTCATCGGAACTATACCTCAGGAGACAGAATCGGTAAAACTGGTGTAGAAAAATACTATGAAGAATACCTTCGAGGTATAAAAGGAAAACGATTATATAAAGTAGATGCGCTTGGGAAAGAAAGAATTTTACAAAGTGAAAGCTTCCCTGAAAAAGGTAACGACCTGGTTCTTACGGTGTCGGATGAACTTCAGCAGAAAGTATCGGATATTATTAAAGATTTACCGGGAACTGCTATTATGATGAACCCTAAAAATGGTGAAATTCTTGCCCTGGCCAGTAATCCCACCTATGACCCCAACTATTTCGTAAAAGGACTGAAACCTGCTATCTGGAACCTCTGGATGAAAGGCAAAGCACTGGTTAACAGGGCTATAAATGGACAATACCCACCAGGGTCAGCCTTCAAAGCTTTAGTGGCCATTACCGGGTTAGAAAACAAGGTATTTACTGATAAAACAGTGGTTAATTGTGAAGGTTTTATAACAGTAGGTCGGAGGGTTTTCAAATGCTGGACTTATCCAGCAGGACATGGACCGGTAACTATGCGTGAGGCTATCGCAGTTTCCTGTAATGTCTATTTTTATACCCTGGGAGCAGAAATTGGAATTAACAAACTGGTTGAATACGCTGATAATCTTGGTTTTGGTAATCTTACAGGTATAGATTTACCAAGTGAACTACCCGGTTTATTTCCTAATCCCCAATGGAAAAGAGAAAAAGTAAAAGAGAAATGGTATGCTGGTGATACCTCTAATTTATCAATTGGTCAGGGTTATTTACTGGTAACCCCTCTGCAGATGGCATCCTTTTACAGTTTTATTGCTAATGGCGGGTATGCTGTGAATCCCCATGTAGTTAAGAGTGTCAGGAACAACCAGGGCGAAGAAATATACGAAGCCTATTTTCCTCCCGTTTTCAAAGGCATATCTTTAAAAACAATTAATGTAATCAAAGAAGGGTTAAGAAAAGCAGTTACCCGCGGTGGTGGATTAACCCCACTCAAAGATTTATCTATTGAAGTGGCTGCTAAAACAGGTACAGCTCAGGCTTTTGGCAAGGAAAAGCCCCATTTATGGTTAATAGCCTATGCTCCAGCTGACAATCCAGAAGTCGTAGCAGTAATTCTTTCTGAAAGAAGCAAATTTGATTTTGCCTATAAATTGGCACCTTATATGAAAAGTATGTTAGAGGCCTGGATTGAGTATAAAAATAAGGGAAACTGATTGGTATTCCTATAAGCGTAACCTTTTTTTTAACTGTAAAAAGATTATGCTGTTTTATCTATGAGATTAGCAATTATTTTTATTCTAACCGTTACCTTAACCTGCCTTGGCTTAATAAATCTTTACTCCATACACCAGGGTTATTCCAATCAATTCTATAGGCAGGTTTTTACCTTTTCTTTGGGATTGCTATCTCTCATTATTTTAAGATATATTAAATTAAAGCATTTGATGTGGTTAGCACCCTTTGCCTATGTAGCAGGTTTAATCACACTTATCCTCATTCCCCTGGGAATGGGAAAAGAAGCTTTTGGTGCTACTCGCTGGCTCAGTCTGGGTGGTTTTCAATTCCAACCTTCGGAGTTCGCCAAGATATTTCTCATTCTGGCTTTAGCCTCCCTGTTAAGTAAAAAAAGTAATCCACTTATTAAATTCTTCTTTTCAGTTTTAACCCTTGGAATATATGGGTTGCTGGTGTATTGGCAACCTGCTCTTGGCACCTCTCTAGTTCTGGGGGCTGTGTTTATTAGTATGGTTTATCTCTCCGACCTGCCTTTAAAATATTTATTGATTATGTCTGTAATTTTTTTACTGGTAATGCCTTTTGGCTGGTTTATACTGAAAGATTACCAGAAATCAAGGTTGCTGGTTTTTATTAACCCCGGTATAGACCCTGGTGGTCTTGGATATAACCTTAAACAAGCCCTAATTGCTATAGGTTCAGGAGGGCTTACGGGAAAAGGGTTTATGCAGGGAACTCAGGCTAAATTTGGCTTTCTACCAGTACCCTGGTCTGATTTTGCCTTTGCTTCGTTAATGGAAGAGGGTGGTTTTATACTGGGACTATTAATAATTCTGTCTTATATAATCATATTAGGGCTTACCTTATCGTTAGTTTCCAGCAGTGTTACGCCCCAGGGTGTTTTATTGATTGCGGGAGTTCTGGGGATGTGGGGATTTGAGGCGTTGATAAATATTGGAATGAATATGGGGATAGTCCCGGTGGTGGGCATTCCTCTCCCATTTATCAGTTATGGTGGTAGCGCTATGATTAAAAATTACCTGGCGTTAGGACTTTTAATTAAAGCCTGTTCAAAAAAGGAGAATAGAGGATTATGGTTCAGTTAAAGGATGTAAGTCTTATGGATTTAATTGATAGTATTAGCTCCAACAACCCTGTTCCTGGTGGCGGAAGTGTTTCTGCTCTTCTACTTTCTTTAGCCGGGGCTTTATCTGCAAAAGTTTGTTCGGTAAGCAAAAAACAGGGTTATTTACCGGAGTATGAACAAGAATGCAGAAGTATCATACAAAAAGGCCTGGAATTAGCGGAAGAAGATGCTGATAAATATCTTAAAGTCATAGAATCTTTTCGCCATAAAACTGGTATAGAGGACTCACTATATCAAGCAGCTTTAACCCCATTGAAGATAAGCTTGGAAGGTTTAGATTTCGTGGACACTGCTTTAGATATATCTTTGAAGGGCAACCCTAAAGCTATTACCGATGCCCTGATTTCTTCTTTGATTGCCCAGATTGCTGTCCTGGGAGGGGCCCTTAATGCTCGAATTAATCTGGAAGAAATGCCTCCAGGGTCTCTTAGAAACGAAATAGTTACCTGTTTAAAGGAAATAGTTAAAATTTACAGGAGAAAGGAACAGCAAATCAACTCTGTAATTGATTCTTACCTTAAAAT
>QLUP01000100.1 GCA_018725485.1 Candidatus Lithacetigena glycinireducens
TAAAGGAAGAGCTTAGCACCAAAGAACTGCTAAAGTTAGGACTCAGCAGGGCAGAAGCGCTTCTTTATATAAAATCAGCACCTCTTCCGCCCTCTTATCGTGGTGTTATCAGGAGTTATTTTGAACTTATTTCTCCTTGAAAAACAAACCAAATTAAGACCTGCTTAGATTATGGTACATCCAGATAACGGTCGGAAGTGTTGAAGGAAGGAATAAACATGCAAGGAAAAATGAATTTTAATGAAGTACGTACCGTTTTACTCAAGGTAGAAAAAGAGCTTAATTCTGTTCTCTTTGGTCAGGAAAAAGTTATAAAAGAGCTTCTCTTTGCTTTTTTCTCCCAGGGGCACACCCTGGTTGAAGGACTACCCGGACTTGGTAAGACTATGTTGGTGAAAGCTCTGGCTAAAACCTTTTCCCTGACTTTTAAGAGAATTCAGTTCACACCAGATTTAATGCCAGCTGATATTACGGGTACCCACCTGCTTATTGAGAAGGAAGGCGTGCGGGAGTTTGTTTTTATGAAAGGTCCTATTTTTTCCCATCTCTTATTAGCTGATGAAATAAACCGCGCTACTCCCAAGGTTCAGTCAGCCCTGCTGGAAGCGATGCAGGAAAGAACTGTTACTGCTGGGGAAACCACCTATCCCTTGCCTAACCCTTTTTTTGTGGTGGCAACCCAGAACCCCATAGAAATGGAAGGTACCTACCCGCTCCCTGAAGCTCAACTTGATAGGTTTAGTCTTAAGATTCTCATACCCTTCCCTAACCTTGAGACCTTGAGAAGAATTGGAATTGAAACATTTCCTTACGTAGATCCAAAAGTCGAAAAAGTGGGAGATGAGGACCTCCTAAGAGAAGTGATCTCCTTTATAGAACTCATGCCTGTGGCTCCCGAGGTGGTTAATTATGCTTCTCGCCTTGTTCTGGCATCCCACCCTGAGGGAGATCTGGCACCCTTTGAGATAAGGAAGTTTGCACGCTACGGCTCCAGTCCCAGGGGAGTGCAGGTTTTATTAAGGGCGGGAAAGGTAAAAGCCATGCTGGAAGACAGGCCAAACTTAAGCTTTAGCGATATTCAGGCAGTTGCCTACCCAGCCCTAAGGCACAGGCTTATTCTCAATTTTGAGGGTGAAGCCGAGAGGGTTGGGCACGATTCCCTGATTGAGAAAGTGATTGAACGGGTTAGAATATAAAGATATTTATGCCTTTTCTTTCCCCGGGTTTCAAAGAAAAACTACGAGAATACCATCTTAATCTGCTCCAGGGCAGGGATGCTGTTGTTGGAAGCCGAAGGTCAGCAAGGACAGGTCGTTCCTTAGAATTAGCGGATTTCAGGTCCTATTCTCCTGGTGATGAACTTAAGAGGGTGGACTTTAAAGCTTACGCCAGGCTGAAAAAGCTTTATGTCAAGGTTTACGAGGAAGAAGAGATGGGCAATTTTGTTGTTTTACTTGATAGAAGCCTCTCCCTTGATTTTGGAGAACCCTCTAAGTTTTTCTTAGCCCAAAAGATGGCCTCTCTAATCGCCTTTCTGGCGCTTAACCAACGAGAGAAAGCAGTATTTTTTCCACTTCCCCAGGAGGAAGAAAAGCCTTTTTATCTTCACCATATAAATTATTACCCCTACTTTGAAGAGCATCTATCCCACCTTTTACCAGCAGGAAAATTTTCCTCTCTTCAGAAGTTTAAGAACTTGTTGGAATCAATCCCTTTCCATGGAGGTATCTACCTCATTACCGATTTATTTCTTCCCTCAGACTTCGCCTCCTATTGGAAACTTTTAAAGCTCCATTCTTTAGCTTTTACGGTGATAGCTATCCAGTCTCATGAAGAATTAGAGCCACCAGAAATAGGTGAAGTCAATTTAAGGGATTTAGAAGAAGAAGATAAATTATCTTTTTATTTCCAGAAAGAAACTATTCAGCTTTACAAAGAGCGATATAACAATTATTTTCGCCAGAGGGTGGAAGAGATAATTAAAGCAGGAGGGAAATGCTTTTTTGTGAACAACCTGGATAGTGAAGACACCTTGCTTTACAGGCTACTCAAGGAGGGGGTTATTTTCTGAGATGAGTTTTGAAAGAGGTTGGCTTCTCTGGTTTATAATGCCTATCTGGAGTTACATAATATTTCTTTACCTTTTCCATCGACAACCACACCTGAAAAACTATCCAACTTTAAGATTTTTCAAGGATATGGAATCACGAACAGCATTTATCTTTCGCCGAAAAAGACCTCCTTTTTTACTGCAACTACTGTTGGATTTACTGATTAGTGCTTTGCTGATTGTTAGCCTGAGCCTGCCCTATATACAGGCCTACCGGGCGCCTCACTTAATATTTGTACTGGATAATTCATTTTCCCTTAACGCTAACGATGTGGAACCCAACCGTCTTTCTCATTTAATAAAGGAGACCAGGGAGGTGGTCAGAAAATACCCCTCCTCAAAATACTCTTTAATTGTAGGGGAACCTCCTTACCCGATACTGATGGAAGTAAAAAACTCTTCTGCACTTATAAAAAAATTGGAGGAAGTTAAACCCACAGCTACACGGTTTATGTGGAGAGAAGCCCTTTCTCTGGCCAAGTCTTCTGGAGGCGAAGATGCTCTCATATACCTGCTTACAGACGGTTCAGCGCTTCCAGCAATACCGGAAGATAGTAGATATGTTAATTATTTTGCAGGTGTAAGTTTATCAGGTTTACCGCTATTAACCAGAAGTGATAATGTCTATTTTAAACGGATGGTCATAGAAGAAAGTGGTGGTGATTATTATCTTTTCCTGGTGTTAAATAACGACGGAGAAAAGGAAGTTAACCTGAGGTTGATGGTAAGTTACCAGGAACCTCTTTTTCAAGCGGAAATATCTCTTACTGCCAGGGAGGAAAGGGAGATTTTATATAAATTAACAGATAATTATCCTTACCTTAAAGCAGAATTTAAACTCCTTTCCGGACTTGACTTCCTGGATATGGATAATCAGGCCTATTTTTCTCATGGTAGGAAAGAACCCTTAAAGGTGGCTATGGTGGGCAGGGATAATCTTTTTCTGAAAGCTGCCCTATCAGCAGTTAAAGATGAAGTAACAGTTTTCAACCTTAAACCGGAAGACATGGTTTTTGGGGACTACGATGTATATTTTTTACTGGGTACCAGGCCCTCAACCCTACCATATAGACCCGTAGTACTATTAAACCAATCAGGAGAGGGTATTAAAGAGATATCCCTCTCGGAAGAAAATGGGGAAGATTCAGAGTATATTCTAAGAGAGCATCCGCTCCTTAAGTATGTGGATTTAGAAAATTTAGTGATTGATAAAGCCTATCAGGGGAATTACCGAGGAGAAGTGCTTCTTTCGGTAAAGATAAGAGAAAAGGAGATTCCCTTGCTGATAATGGAAAAAGAACCCGCCCTTCGCCTTACCTTTGCCTTTCCCCTGTCTTCTTCTAACCTTACACTGCTTCCAGCGTTTCCCACACTGATAAAAAATATCATCTCCTATATTGACAGTAAAAACATAGAAGCCTACCTGGGGGAAGAAATCAGTTTGGAAGAAGGAGAAATAACATTCCCTTCGGGTAAGAAGGAATACCTGCCCGAAGGGGAGGTTAAATTAAAGGAAGCAGGTATCTACGAAGTTAATAATGTTTTCGGAAGTTGTTATATCTCGGTTAATTTTCCCCAGGAAGAGTCATCTATTCAGGCAACCCTTACCAATCTACCCTTACCTGAGACAGCGAAGCTAAAGCCGCTTTCTTTGGTGCCCTATTTCATCTTATTATGTATTGCACTATTTTCTTTGAGTTATTATCTGTTGTGGAGGAAATGGTAGTCCGGTGAAGAAAAGGTTATGGAGTCTTTCAGCGGTGTTAAGAACTGTTGTTTTAGTCCTGCTCGCCTTAGCCATCATTAATCCTTCCCTGTCCCTGTTAAGTTCACCGGGTAAATTAGTAGTGCTGGTGGACGAATCCAGAAGTGTAAAAGACCTGGTGGGGGACGCCAATCAACTGGTTACTCCCTACCTGAAAAATATAGAAGGAACTGTGGTGGTAGTTCCTTTTGGAGGCTCAACCATTGCCGGTGAAGCTGAGGAAACCACCAATTTTGAAGAAGCCCTTACGGTAGCTCTGGGACACCATCCGCAAGCAGTGCTACTGGTTTCGGATATGGTGCAGACCTCGGGTGAGGTTACCCGGATACTTCCTTATTATAAAAGGGGACAGGTCCCTCTTTATCTTTTACCTTTAGAAGGATATTTAAAAGAAACCCTGATAAAGAAAGTAGAAGCACCTTCAAGAATTTTTCGCCAGAAACCCTTTCCCCTGAAGGTAGAGATTTACTCTACCGAGAGAACTCAGGGTATGCTGGAAGTGAAGATTTATTCCCCGGAAAGTGCAGTATATGAAACCCTTCAGGTAATGGAAGTATCTTTGTTTCCTGGTCTTAACTCTTTTTCTCCGACTGTTAAAGTTAAAGGTAGTTCCTCCTATGTACAATTAAAGGTATCTTTGTTGGAAACTGCTGACAC
>QLUP01000101.1 GCA_018725485.1 Candidatus Lithacetigena glycinireducens
TTATTTCAGCATCCTGATTTTCATCAGGACAGGTGCTTAATAGACCCTGAAACGAGCCTGCCTGCTTGCAGCTAGGCTCAGGGTGACACTTCGTGTCACTTTCTTACGCTGTTAAGATGTTTTTACGCCGTTAAGGTGTTTCAAATTATGACAACACAACTTTATATATTGATATTTTTCATGATAATAGCAGCGATTGCAGCGATAGAGATAAAAGACCTGCTCTCGAGCGTAGTAGCATTGGGGGTGGTCGGACTGGGGGTTTCGCTGGCATTTTTGCTCTTACAGGCGCCTGATCTTACCATCGTGCAACTTGTAGTGGAGATATTGTGTTTAGTAATCCTTATCAGGGCGACGATAAAAAAAGACATACCCACAAGGATCGGCGACTTAAGAGAGGTTTTTTCCGGAGTTGCCGTTCTCATTTTTATCGGAGTTTTTCTATTCTATGCATATGGCGTAATTAAAGAAATGAGCGTTTTTGGCTCGCCGCTTATGACGGTCAGCAAATACTATATAGAAAACGCCCTTCAGGAGACGGGCGCGGCGAATATAGTAAGCGCTATTATACTCAATTACAGGGCGCTTGACACTCTCGGCGAGGCGACGGTTCTCTTTACCGCGGTTATAAGTGTTCTGGCTGTGATGAGACATGTAGGCAGAAAAGATAGAAAATAGAGGCGAGAGGATAGAGAATAGGGTTTAGGGTTTATGGGGTTTTATTTTTGTTTTTCTCTAATCCCTATCCCCTAACCCCTGACTTAATTCAATTTATGAAACAACAAGGAATGACGTTAATTGTTAGAACGATAACAAGGCTGACCGTGGGTTTCATTATGCTTTTCGGATTATACATTATGTTCCACGGTCATCTTACCCCCGGCGGTGGTTTTGTCGGCGGCGTTATTTTTGCTTTAGCGTTTGTCCATTTGATGTTCGCCTACGGAAAGAGAGTTGCCTTAAAAAAATTCTCGCCGTCAAGTGCATCTATTGCAGAAAGCATCGGGGCACTGCTGTTTGTTTCGGTTGCTTTGTTCGGTATAATCGCCGGTTATTTTTTTATCAATTTTCTCCCTGTCGGAAAACCCTTTGAAATAGTTTCGGCGGGAACAATTCCCGTCTCAAACATAGCGATATTTCTGAAAGTGGGCGCGGGTCTCTTTTCTATATTTCTTGCCCTAACCCTTACAACGATTATAACGCAGAAAACTGAAAACACTGACGAAAAAATAAAACTATGATTTATTTACTCACGCTTGTCTTATTTTGCACGGGACTTTATGCGGTTCTTGTGAAAAAAAATTTGATAAAGATTATCATCGGCATCAGCATTATGGAATATGCTATTAACCTGTTTTTCGTCTTAATCGGATATAAACACGGCGGCGTTTTTCCCATTATATCTAAAAGTGATATTATCTCTAAACCCTATACCCTAAACCCTGAATTAACTATGGTTGACCCGCTTCCTCAGGCACTGATACTGACGGCGATAGTCATCGGACTTGCAACCACGGCGCTCCTTGCAGCGATTGCGGTACGACTTTATGAAAAAACCGGCACATTTGACATCACCAAGATGAGGAAACTCCATGGCTGATATAAAATTTTACCTCCCCTTGTTTATAGCATTGCCGCTTTCCGGCGCATTTCTTGTGTCGCTTTTGGGCAAAAAATTCAAAGTGTTTTCATATGCGGTCACCGTCGGCGTTTGCGCTTTAATGACCTTTATTTCGCTCAGCGTTTATTTCGGCGAGCCGATGCTTGGAGTCGTCACATATAAGATGAGCGGTTGGCCGCTGCCTTACGGAATCGTTTTTGTCGTTGACGCTCTCGGACTGCTCGTTCTAACTATGATAAACACCGTCGCGTTTATCGTGGCGCTCTATTCTATACCGTACGTTAAAAGGTATACGGCTTCGTGGAAGTATTATACACTTTACCTTCTTATGGTCGCTGGTATGAATGGTGTTGCGGCGACGGGTGACATATTTAATTTGTTTGTTTTTCTTGAAATCGCTTCAATCGCTTCTTACGGACTTGTGGCTTTCGGAGTTGAGGCGGAGGAGTTGGAGGCGTCGTTCAAATATATGGTGCTCGGAACACTCGGCTCTCTGCTATTTTTGCTTGCAATCGGGTTTATATACGCTCTTACAGGCACATTGAATCTTGCGGACATATCGCAAAAACTCCCGCTAATAGACGCGATGCCAAAGAATTTCATAATAATTCTGTTAATTGTGGGATTGGGGATAAAAGCAGCGCTGGTGCCTTTTCACTCGTGGCTTCCAGACGCGTATTCTTCAGCGCCAGCACCCATCTCCGCTATGTTTTCGGGCGTATTAATTAAAACGCATGGCGTATATGCTCTTGTAAGGATTCTGTTCAATGTTTTCGGTTTGACGCAGATGACTTCGGGCATCTTTATGTTTCTCGGGTCGGCATCTATGCTAATCGGGGTGCTTTTAGCGCTTTATCAGTGGGATTTCAAACGTCTGCTGGCATATCATTCAATAAGCCAAATTGGCTATGCGATACTCGGCATCGGTCTTGGCACGCCGCTCGGTGTATTGGGAGGACTTTTCCATCTTGTCAACCACGCAATTTTCAAGTCGCTTCTCTTTCTAAATGCCGGAGCGGTTGAATATGAGACGGGCACCCGCGATCTTTCAAAAATGGGAGGTTTGAGAGAGCAAATGCCCGTCACGGCGAATACATCCCTCATCGCTTCCATGTCAATAGCAGGAATTCCGCCTTTCAATGGCTTCTGGAGCAAACTGATAATTATTATGGCAGCAGTTCAAGCGAATCAGTATCTCTGGGCGACAGTGGCGGTAATTTCAAGCATTCTCACGCTCGCATCATTTTTAAAGGTTCAGAAATACGCATTTTCGGGACATTCTCACGGAATGTTCGAAAAAATAAAGGAAGTTCCCTTCGCTATGATGGCCGCTATGATAATTTTTGCCTTTCTCTGTCTCTTAACAAGTTTACCGGTCGTAAGGGAGAGATTAATAATCCCCGCAGTCAATGCGCTTCTTGATGGCCGTTACGGCGAAAAAGTGCTCGCCGCGGATAAAAAGTAGCAAGGATTAAGTGGTAAGAATTAAGTAAGCAGGATTTAAGCAGGATTAAGTGGTAAGTAATAAGGATTAAGAAGGGCAGTAGTAAGGATTAAGTCGCTCACGGAGTTTATCCCGTAGATTCCGTGTCAAGCACGCGATGACATACGGGGTTCGCTTTATGTATTAAGTTTTAACTTATTGCTTAATCCTTATGACTTAATCATGACATCTTAATCCTTAATCCTAAAAAATGATATGAAAAGCAGAGTTATATTTTTTATTATCTCGTATTTAATCTGGCTGGGTTTAACTTTTAGTTTGGAACCGGTGCGGCTCTTCGTCGGACTTTTGGCCGCTTTAATTGCGACTTGGATTGCGGGCGATCTGTTTACCAAGAATCCATGGAAATTCACAAAGCCGTTGAAGTACTTTTATTTCTACTTATACATACCTCTTTTGTTTTGGGAAATGCTCAAAGCTAACTTGGATGTCGCATGGCGTGTGATTCATCCCAAAAGGCCAATCAATCCCGGCATAGTCAAAATCAAAACATCTCTGCGAAGCGAAGCGGGACTGACATTTCTTGCAAATTCCATCACCCTTACTCCCGGCACACTATCCATTGACATAGAACCTGAAAACGGGATTTTGTACATACACTGGATAGACGTGAAATCAAAAAATATTGAAGAAACATCGCGTATAATCGCTTCGCGTTTTGAAAAGATTTTAACAAAAATTTTTGAGTAGACGAGGCCCCAGTTCAATAACGAAGTGCAACACTTGAGTAAGCAGAAGGAAAAATGAAAAAATATCTCCCGTGGTTTATCGGCGCCGTAATAATAACGGCACTGCTTTTTATTAATTTGTATTTGCAGATATCATTGCTTGAAAGATTATTTAATGTCTTACTTCTTTCGGCTATTTTTTGTTTAATGAGGGTTGTCAAAGGTCCTACCGCCGCCGACAGAGCAGTTGCGATTGACATACTTGGAATTATTCTTATAGGATTCTGCGCGTTGCTGGCAATTACAACAAAGCGGGATTTTTTTATAGATATCGCTATCGCTTGGGCGCTTCAATCGTTTATCGGAGCGCTGGCTCTTGCGAAATATCTTGAAGGGAAGGGTTTCGAACAATGACAATACTTGGATATGCGTTTATTGCGATAGGGATAATTTTTGATTTTATCGGTTGCTTGGGGCTTGTAAGAATGCCCGATATTTACAATCGTCTTCAGGCATCCACCAAGTGCGTTACCCTCGGAACAATGGGCATAATGTTCGGCGTGTTTCTAATAAGTGGTTTTAGCGCAGTCGGCATAAAAGCCCTTTTGTGTATCATCTTCTTGTTGCTGACGGCGCCGGTGGCAGCGCACACACTAGCGCGCGGCGCTCACAAATCAGGCGTAAAATTGTGGGACAAGAGCGTGTGCGATGAATA
>QLUP01000102.1 GCA_018725485.1 Candidatus Lithacetigena glycinireducens
TGGGCCACAGCATTCTGGAAGGTGCCTATTTCATCATCCGAGACAAAGTGCCTCACCGCGAGTTGGGCGTCAACTACCTTAACGAAATCAACAAAAAGCATATCATCCGCCACCATGTCCGTCGGCTCGAAAGCCTGGGACTCAAAGTCGATATTCAAGGACTCCCGCTGGTAGCATAATGACCACTACGGGGGGTTATTTTCAAGGGAGCTTCCAGTGGCTCATTGCTCTTTTAAGCTGCCATGATAATTACAGAATCAAATCCTTTTGAAGCGAATTCTCTTGCAGAAGACAGAACATCTATTTTCCCTGAAACTGCTCCTTTTTCAGCACCATATTCAAGAGCCATCTTCACCTTTTCTTCTGATATATCAATTCCAAAGACATGACAGCCGTTTGCTTTCAAAAGCTGAACAGTCAACTGACCAAGAAGACCAAGTCCAATAACAGCAACCCTATCCCCGAGTGAAGGATTTGCTATCCTAACAGCCTCAAGGGCAATACCACCAAGGGCAACGAATGAAGACTCTTCATAGTTTATAGGTGATAGGTTATGGGTTGTAGGGATTTTAACACAAAGATTCTGGGGCACACAAACAATCTCTGCATGGGATGCGTATCCACTACCAGCACAGGCAACCCTGTCTCCTTTTTTAAACTCTTCGACTCCCTCTCCGACTTCTATTACCACTCCGGCGCATGAGTATCCGAGAGGAACTGGATGATCGAGCCTCGCCATCGCTGCTTTATAGGCTTCGAAAAGGCCTTCGGCTTTGATTTTGGCGATTACCTGTTTCACTAAATCGGGTCTTGCCATTGCTTTGCCAAGCAGACTCTTCTTAGCCATCTCCAGCATGTATTTCTCTGTTCCAATGGATAATAAGGAGCAACTGTTCTTGACAAGGATGAATCCCTTCTTCAGGGTAGGCGCTGGTACTTCAGCCAACTGAAGTTCCCCGCCTTTATAATTCTGGATGATCTGTTTCATACTTTTAGATTACTTGTTCAACACCCAATAAACCGCTTTCTTCAAATCCGCAACTAAAAGCGCTGGATCGCTCAGGTATGTCCTTTTTCGTATCCACCCCCGCTTGGCCATTTTTGCGAATCCCTTATTATGTTTATCAAAAGCTTGAATCATAAAATCGGTTAATTCTTCAAAACGATCTGGCTCAATCTCAAGAACTCTCCTCCTCGGATCAATAAAATAATAATCCTTAGGTTTGGTTTTATAAAAATGGTCTATATCTACTTCTTGATAGAGAAGCCCCATCTCCACACCTATATCAAAGAGTTCCGTTTGCCGAAAGGCCTCATAAACACCTAAGCCTGCGTAAAAGGGATTTATCTCTTTCCTCTGAAAATGCGTTAATTTTCATGCTCCTTCGTGCCCCATAGGGCATGGAAGTTTCATGAAATCATAAGTTTTAATGATATCTTCTTCGGTTTCCTGTGGAAGTCCTATCATAAAATAGGCGCTCCAAAATATGTTGTGTTTATTAAAAAGCTTAGCTGCACTTCTTACTTGCTCAAAAGTTATACCCTTCTTGGTTGCCTTTAAAATCTTTTCGCTCCCGGTTTCCACACCCACCTTGATAACGTTGCACCCTGCCCGGATCATAAGTTTTAAAAGTTCTTCATCGATTCGGTCTACCCTTGTAGTACAATCCCAATTAAATTTTAAACCCCCACGGAGAATCTCCTCGCAGAATTCAATTACATGACTTCTTTTGATAGTAAAGGTATCATCTTTTATAGCAAATTGTCTCGTGCCATAATCTGCCATTACCTGGGTGATTTCGTCAAGGACATTTTCAATAGACCGAAAGTGCATTTTCCCCTTCCAAGGGTGATAGCAGTATGTGCATCGAAAGGGACAGCCTCTTGAAGTTAATATGACCCCCATATCCTCAGAGGTATACTGATTTAGATTAATTAGTCTATCACGAGCAGGAAATGGAATTTCATCCAGTTCTCTTACGAATTCAGATGGAGGATTATGTTTAATACTGCCATTTTCTTTGTAAGAAAGCCCAGATATATCACTAAAGTCTTTTTCTCCAGCATCGATCTTCTTAATCAGTTTTGCAAAAGTAATCTCTCCTTCACCTCTCACGATAAAATCAATGGAGTCATAAGCTATGCTCTGATCAGGACTAACGGTAGGGTGTGCCCCTCCCA
Organism: Candidatus Lithacetigena glycinireducens; assembly: GCA_018725485.1. Lineage (GTDB taxonomy): Bacteria > Coprothermobacterota > HKB111 > HKB111 > HKB111 > Lithacetigena > Lithacetigena glycinireducens. The sequence continues at coordinate 2,182 of QLUP01000102.1, forward strand.
GAACAACGGGGCAATCAAGGTTAACCTCTTTGCAGATATCAGCCACAATAAAAGCTGAAGCAATCTTGGGTGTCATTGAGGTAATCCCGATTAAATCGGGATGGAATGATTTTATTTGATCCTTAATTTCTTGCCAGATAGGATGATTTTTATCATTTACGATTCGTAGATATTTATCATATCTTTTATATTCCCCTACAAAGTTAAGACTTGTTGGCTTCTTGGCTGCATCTACCTCATATATAGCCACAACATGGCCCATATTTTCTGCCACTGCTGCAAGATAACTAAGCCCGAGAGGGAAATAATTATTAACCAGGCCGGTTAGACGTTTAAAGGGGGGATCAATTAAAAGGATTTTCATTTGACCCTTTAAACTCAAAACCCTTGCTCGATATTTTTCAAATGCTCTGGTGTTCCTCTAAGCTTATAAAATACTTTATGGAGCATTTTGCCGAAATAAGACGTGTAAAGTAAATATGTTAAAAATTCACTTCTGAAACAATTATACATAATCTTATTTCTTAAGCTCCGTTTTAGAGTGCTTTTATATTTAAAATTATCGAGCGGACAATTTAATTCTATCTCATCTATACTCCCAGGTAAAAAACCTTTCTCTTTTGCGAATTTTAAGTGTGGGATTTTATTAATGTCAACTCCCATTATCTCGCACATAACAACTTCAAAACTTCCAATATCATTTGAAGCAATAATAAGGTCTTTCTTAATAGGCTTTCCATACATTGGCCCAGTATTGTCAAGAAAGAACTTGCCGTCTCCAACAACAAAAGTTTGGGGTAGATTTTTATTGATTTCTAAAATAGCCTCATTAAATATATGATGGAAAGATAATCTCATCGTATCAGGAATACACCCCCACTGATTCTTCATTGCAAGACTGACCCCAGTCATGCAGTGAACCTTTGGGACAGGCATGGTAATGAAAATATCGGTTTCGTCTTTAAGAATTTTGGGGAAAGAAATATGATATAATTTACCATTGGCAGACACTGGCAAATAAGTTCTTTCAACATTTGAGAGATTCAAGGATTTAATATCGTATTTTTTCTCTATTATATCGATCCCATGCCCTTTAAAAGCATCTTCTGCCTTCCAGGAATAATATCCGCCGTCGGATTCCCCGATAACAATGTGCGGGGTAACATCTCTTAAGATTTTAATTAAGGCTTCTATTACATCTGGTGAAGTAGTAACCCCTTCTTTGTAACGAGGGTAAGTAAAATTAGGTTTAATAAAGACTTTTGATTCAGCCTTAATAAACGCATCAATTTGAATCCAGTTTAAGGCTTCTAATATCTTCTCCTTAATTTCCTCTTTACCATTAAACTTACCAATAAAAACTCGCTTCAACTTCTATAGACCTCTTCATATACAGCTAAAGCCTCTTTTGCTGCTTTCTCCCATGTAAACGCCTTAACCCGCTCTAAACCTCTTTTTATAAATTCTTCTCTTAAAGCATTATTTGTTAAGAGTTTATAAACAGCATCTCCAATCTCTTTGAAGTCATAGGGATTTACTTTTAATCCAGCATCCCCCACTACTTCTGGCATGGCAAAAATATTTGATGTAACAACAGGAACACCACAAGCCATGGCTTCAAGCAACGGTATGCCAAAGGACTCGCAATAGGAGGGTAACACAAAAACAGAGGCACCAGAATATAAGGCTGGAAGCTCTTTATAATCGACATAACCTGTATGGATCAAGTCGGGATATTTACCTTTTATTTCTTGCAGCCAAACCTCTCTTTCCTTTGAAAAACCGGTATTTCCAACAATAACAAGTTTATGAGGAATCCTATATTTCTGTCTTAAATAATCAAACGCCTTTATCAGCCCCTCAAGATTCTTGTTTAAAACATTATTCGCTACGCAAAGAATGTAATCGTTATTAATGCCATATTTAGCTTTGCAAGATTCGATAATATTTGAGTCTTTCACAGGGCGAAAAGACTCGTCCAACCCATGATAGATTACGGCTACCTTGGATTCTGGTACTCCAAGATACCGAATTATTTGTCGCATGTTATCCTGAGATACACTAATCACTTTATCAGCTTTTCGAGCCGAGACCCTCGTTAAAGTATTGAAATACCATCTCCTGTAAAAAGGGGCATAGTCCTTTGGCATTATAAAACTGAACATATATTGAATGGTTACAACAGACTTACAGGGTATCCCAAGCGGTAGCACATTGTTAGGGCTATGGAAAACATCTATCCTGTAATGTTTTATAAGTTTTGGTAAAGAACTCTGTTCATATAGGATTCGTTTAATCCTGCTGCTGT
>QLUP01000103.1 GCA_018725485.1 Candidatus Lithacetigena glycinireducens
GGCAGTATAGCACTTGTTGGAATAGGACATTTCTATTGTGGCAAAAGCGGACATTTCTAAATTGGTATTACATCTTTTTATGTTAAATGTTAATCCTTGTTTTATTGGAAGTATCTCTGAGACTTTACCTCACCAGCGAAGTTCTAAAGGGAATCGGGTCTCGATCTTCTTTCCCCTGCAGAGCTTTTGGTGTAATGATTGTGAATATGGGCAGCATTGTAAGGCATGAACAGGGAATTAATCCCCTATCCGAAAATTTAAAGGAAGTAGGATTTCTACTTCCTTTTTTATTCTAAATAATGCAAGCTACAAAAATCCAAAATTATTAATTGATGGTTCCCAAATCTACCCATATCTGTAGGAGGTATTTCTATGCATAATTTTTTGTTGACATTTATGTCAACAAAAGTTACTATCTCAATAAGGATGCTCTTTAATAAATCTATATAAGGTTTAGAAATCTTAGGAAGGCAGGATGAGGATAGGAGAAAGGATTCGCAGGAAAAGGATGGAAATGGGGTTTTCTCAAAGGGAACTGGCAAATTTTTTATTAGGCTTCAAAGACCATACCATGCTTGCTAAGATTGAGTCTGGACTCCGTTTACCGAGAAGCTCTGTGCTGCCCTTGGCAAAATGGTTGGGTATAGAAGAAAACGAATTGTGGAAGTCAATTATTCAGGAGAGGGCAGAGAAGACCTATGATAGCCTAAAAACTGTTAATCAACCTTCTTTTCTCCCAATGGAGAAAATTGAAGGAGCTGCCCTTGAGGATCGAAGGCAGTATTTAAAGATAACAGGGGGAAATGAGATTAAGTTACCAAAAGACCGAGAGAAGATAGTTCAGGTTCTTTTTGGTTTAAGGGTTTATTATACAGATCACCTGTTTGGACCTGCCGAGGAGAGACTTTATGGTGGTTTATTCCCAGAAGGCTGTTATTATCATCACGATGATAAAGTCATTGTTATTAACAACCACAGTCTGAAAGGAGAAGGTTTGGTTTCTGAAGAGACAAAGACTTTCCAGGTCTTTCATGAGGCTGGACACTATCGACTTCATTTAGAAGGAGATGCTATCTCCTTCCCGGTTAACTTACCACCTGATAGACCTGTTTATTGCAGTTCGGGAGGTAAATATAAACCTTTGGAGTTCCAGGCGAATGCTTATGCTTCAGCTTTTTTGGTTCCCCAAGAAGAATTGAAAGAAGTTATTGGGAGGAGAACCGTACTAGATTTAAGAAGGTTTGAGAAAATTCTTCGGCTGAAATTCGGTGTTTCTAAAAAAACCCTTTTATATCGTCTTCGATATCTTGGTATAGAGGTAATAAGGTAATAAAAAGGACATCTCATGTCAGTGCGTGCTCTTATTTTAGGAACAACTGGCGTAAACAAGGATACCGCTTTAGGGAATTTTAAAAGATACAGAGAAACCCAATATGGAGAGGTAAACTTTGAACACCTTAACCTAGAAAAAATTATCTTAGAAAAGAACGGAATTAAAATATTTGATTATCTGGATGCAGATGAAGATGAACAGATTTCCTATTGGCTAAAAGGATGGAGTGAATTAAAACAAAGGTTAAACCATTATACGGATATAGACCTACTTCTTTCTATGCATGCAGTTCTAGTCCGCAGATCGTATGGAACTCGTAGTCCAGTAAAAATTAAAAGAATTGTTGAGGATTTTAAACCTACAATAATCATAACCCTTATAGACGATGTCCATATTAAGTGGTATTGGACTCATAACCGTGCAGCACAAAGAAAACAAAAATATCTTGGCAAACCAACCCTAGAGCAATTACTCCAAGCCAGACGCTCAGAAATATTGATTGGTGATCTAATTACAAAACAGATCACAGATGATTCTCCCTATCCTCCGCATTATGTTATCTCTGTTTGGCATCCAGCCAGAGTATTAGATAGGATTATATTTCGTAAACCTCTAACCACTGCTTACCTCTCTTTTCCCATATCCAAACCTCGCAAATTAAAGTTAGCCGGAGATCCTTCAGGAGAAAATGAAATAAATGGGATTTTAAAACGAGTCTCAGACTTCGAATCAAAAGAGCATAATATCGCTTTATTTTGTCCACTTACAATTGATGAATATCCATTACTGAAATTACTGGATGATCCCGTGGTTAAGGCCTATGATGAGGAGATAGGGGAGGAGAAAGATTTTAGAGTATTTCAAATGGAAAACCGTTGGAATATTAGAGATTTTTATGGAAGAGAAACCCTCCTTCTTACTGACGACAGCAAGCTGCAAGGGGAGATCAAGATACCGATTATTGATAAAGTTGACGAAGTTAGTGATGTTGGTGGAATGATACGTACTGATGTAGGAATAAGAGATTATCGGATGATAAGGCAATCTAACTGTATGGCTGTTTTTGATCCTGTTTTTAAAACAGCAGCAGGAGAATTTAAGTTTGCAAGGGGGGTGCTAAACGAAATAGAGTATGCACAAAAATTAAAAAGAAAGATCCCGATATATATCTATCAAAACAAAAGTTTTGATCCAGATAATTTAGTTTCGAAGCGTTTTGAAACAGGATCAGAACATGTAGGGGGCCAGACTTATGGATCAGAGTACATAACTCTTTATTTTGATTTAGAGAGATTACTGCAAGCAATAGCAACAATAGCAAATAGTGAAAAATAAAAAGGAGGTGATGTTTATGTGTAAGCGTGCAGATGTATTGCTCAGCACAAACGAGGAAGACAATAAAATCCTGGAGGAGCTTCTAGGACGAGTAGAGGATTTTATTGTGATTAACAGAAGAATCAGGGGCCGGCAGCTTTGGTCTGATCCTTCGGAGCTTCCATTTATCAAGACCGATGAAGGGGATAATTATTATGGTCTTGAAAGAGCAAGAGATTTTGTTGACCGGGAGCTAGCACGGAAAGGCTATTCAGGAGCTGTGTATCCTTAGTTAGTCCTTTATAGGTAGTTAGTATACAATGGGGGTAATCAAGTAATGATTATCCCCATTATTCTTCCGTACTGTGATTTTTCTCCTAAGTCAAATGGCTTGGTAATCAGCGATAAAGTTTCAATCCTTGTTTTATTGGAAGTATCTCTGAGACCCCCTCAAAAAAAACAGAAGGAGAAAAATGGAAAAAAGTTTCAATCCTTGTTTTATTGGAAGTATCTCTGAGACGGCACGTTTAGGCGTCCAACCCTTCTGAACCAAACGTTTCAATCCTTGTTTTATTGGAAGTATCTCTGAGACCTGTTGCAGGGGATAATTAGGTTGATAATCAGGGGTTTCAATCCTTGTTTTATTGGAAGTATCTCTGAGACTGAGTTCACGAGGGCAAAACCAGAGACAAAGAAGACGTTTCAATCCTTGTTTTATTGGAAGTATCTCTGAGACAGCGCCTTTGCACAAGCTCTTGTTTGTGCCATACTTTTGTTTCAATCCTTGTTTTATTGGAAGTATCTCTGAGACGCTTCTTTGCAATGCACCAGCTCCGAGATTGAAAGGTTTCAATCCTTGTTTTATTGGAAGTATCTCTGAGACTCTGAAAGCCTGCTACGAGCGCTTACATCATACGGAAGTTTCAATCCTTGTTTTATTGGAAGTATCTCTGAGACAATCCCGTTAGTTGTGGGAACTGCTCCCATTTCAAGAGTTTCAATCCTTGTTTTATTGGAAGTATCTCTGAGACATGCTTAAGGAGTTGGGTTATCCCTTAACTATGAGTTTCAATCCTTGTTTTATTGGAAGTATCTCTGAGACTTTTTTCTTCAAACAATAAATTAGACATATTACTCGTTTCAATCCTTGTTTTATTGGAAGTATCTCTGAGACCTAAAAGCCTTATCCGTTTTTGCCAGTCTATTAGCGTTTCAATCCTTGTTTTATTGGAAGTATCTCTGAGACAACAGGAACACGCTTCTTGAACTAAGACGTATGGGGTTTCAATCCTTGTTTTATTGGAAGTATCTCTGAGACTGCAATGGGTGAGGCTGTTTGGTTGCCTGTTGTTGTTTCAATCCTTGTTTTATTGGAAGTATCTCTGAGACCTGAAGATCAATAATTTGGATGTTTGAATTAAACTCGTTTCAATCCTTGTTTTATTGGAAGTATCTCTGAGACTTTTCTTAGACCATTTTTTTGGGCTTGGGACATTATGTTTCAATCCTTGTTTTATTGGAAGTATCTCTGAGACCCAAGAGCTCTATACAAAATCCCATCGTGATGAAAAGTTTCAATCCTTGTTTTATTGGAAGTATCTCTGAGACCCCAAAACCGAAGGTCAATAAGTTGAATATTTGAATGTTTCAATCCTTGTTTTATTGGAAGTATCTCTGAGACCGCAGTTGCTCTAAAAATCCTTGCATACAGCCATCTTGATGTGATTTTAGAATGGCTTATTCTACAGAAAAACATACCTTTTTCCCCTTAAACATGTCAGTTTTTAGTGTCTTTTACATAAAATCGTGCGG
>QLUP01000104.1 GCA_018725485.1 Candidatus Lithacetigena glycinireducens
ACAGCCTCTATAAATATTATACATATTATACGATATATATACTGTGGGCGATTTTTTCCTGTAAGTATTATGTATGTATTACGACTAATACACAAGAGCAACCTTCCCCCGTGAATATTATATACATTATACGACTAATACACAGTGGGGTGGCTGTGAATATTATGTATGTTGTATGATGTATATATTAGTGGGCGATTTTTCTCCTGTATATAATATATACACCATACGACTGATGCAATACAGGAGCAATGAGCACTGTGAATGTTATGTATGCAACATAACTAATGCAATGCTATACAATGCTATGCAATACAGAAGCAATGAGCGACTGTAAGTAATACGCAGTGCATTGTAACAGTAGCATAAGATGTAGAAGGTGAGTTGTAACAGAGCATAGAGTATAGAGCAATGAGTCAGTCTTTTTATTCTTTTTACTCCTCCTACTTCTCTTACTTTTCTTACCCTCTTACTCTCTTCACTTCTTTTTTTTTACTCCTCTTACTTCTCTACTCTTTTTCTTACACTGTAATAATATATATACTTTTCAGGGGCGGGGTTTTCTTTTTTTTTTACACTGTGATGGTATATGCACTTTTTCGGGGAGTTCTCTATTTACTCCCCTCAAAAGAGGCGGGGTAAGAGGGGGGCTCTAATTCTTCCTCGTGGCCACCCCCCGCCAAAATAATAATCGTGCCAACTTTTGGGGGGGTCATATATTGTATCTATTTTCTCTTGCCATACTATATGTTGTGTTTTTTCAGTTTTCGCAACAGAAAAAATGCATTTTTTCTTGAAAAAAATCACAAAAACACTTGACAAATGATTATTTTTGTGCTATAATATTAGTATGAGAAAAAAATCCATAAGTCCTGACTCGCAAGGGCAGGCAGGAGAGGAGGAGTAAAATGAAGAAAAAAGTATGGGTGCGGGTGGATGTATGTTCTTTCTCCCCAAGAGCGTTTCTTCTGGAAAGACCAATAATGGCGACATCAGAGATAGGAAGAGTTGTGCAGGCATTACAGGGCGTGGACTGGGGAACGAAGCTAGGGGAAGATATTTTTTCAGAGCTCTCAGCGAAAGAGCAGAGAAGAATCGTGCGGATGTGCGGAATGCTGGGAACTTCAGGTCCACGGGGCGACATTGAAGTAGAATACACTCCTCACAGAGTGGTATCCTGTAAGTCCTGACTCGCAAGAGCAGGCGGAAGTATATTGAGAAAAATTCGGGCTGGTGCGATTACCCATCAATCCAGCCCGCTAAACCTGACCCACACGGGCAGGAAAGCACCTTGACAATCTGAAAGAGTAGAAATCTCCAAAGCCATCTATATTGACGGTGGCAAGGAGGAAGAAAATGAGAATAATTCTATCTACCTCCATTGATAAGGAGGAATACTTCTTGTCAGTAGGAGGGAAGTTAGTATCAAACGAGAACTCCCAATACACTTGGGAGTTCTCGGAAATACCGGACACTTATGCTACCTGCGGGTGGCTGAGGTGCGAAACGGGAAAACAATTCCCCATCTCTGAAACAGTAGATGGGGAAAAGGTAAATGGACGAAGCCCCACGCAGTTCGGCCGTTGGAAGGTTGTCTCTGGGGAACTTGTATATGAGTTCTCCGGAGAAAAAGAACTTCCAATCAAATTCATAGGGTCGGAAGCAAGAAGTTCCCTCCCTCTCACAAGAGAGGAAGCGGAGAATTTCCGCCTGAGGGAGGAAATCCTCCGCCTGAGGGCGAGGATTGCGGACCTTGAAGAAACGGTCCGCAAGCGGAACCGCCAAATAAAGTGGCTCCGAGAAGCAGTGAAGGAATAAAGAGCCTCCGCAGGGCTCTCTAAAAAACCTGCGGACCGTCCTGACTTATCAGGGACGGCTGACAAATCAGCCACCGTCATAGGTGGCTTTTTATTTTCTCAAAGGAGGTGATGTATCGGAAAAATTATAGGCAGTCAATAATTGCAAGTTGAAAAAAAATAAATCAAAAGGAGGTGTCCAATGTTTGACTTGATAAGGCAGGTTTTCAAGGTGATGGGGTTGTATGAAACAAGACAAATAGAGCAAGGAGAGGAACTCAAAAAGAAAGAAGAGGGAGAAAAAGTAGTAGTTGAAAGAAAAAAAGATTGCAGTAGTTGTGAGGAATATATTAGTGGGTATGTAGATGGATACAAAAAGGGGAAAGAGGAGGTGATATAAATGGCAATAAAAGAAATAGAGCAAGTCCAAAAGAAGGTAGCACGGATGCACGGAATGACAGTTGGGGATATGCTGGAGGCACACACATCGTATCGGAAAACGGTAAGGAACAAAGCAATTGTCCAGGCAAAAACGCTCGGCTACACAGCGAGAGAATTAGCGGGGCACTTTGCAATGTCAGAAAGTGGAATAAGTGGAATATTAAAAACAAAAAGCGAAGCAAGAAGCGAAGCAAAAAAGGAGGACAACGATGAGCGAACAAATAGCAAAGTATGAGGCAAAACAAGTCCTGAGGTTAGAGGAAATACAGGGGCTCGGCAAGATTTTCAAGGCAAGCGGGCTCTTCTCTGATATACAGTCAGAGGCACAGGCGGTTGTGAAAATTCTTGCTGGGCAAGAGATGGGCATCTCCCCGATGTTGTCAATGCAAGGGATAAATATTATCAAGGGGAAGGTGTGTTTGTCAGCAAACCTGATGGCGCACCTGATAAAAAAAAGCGGGAAATACAACTACAAAGTATTGGAACATACAGACAAGATATGTGAGATTGCTTTTCTGGAGGAAGGTAATGAGGTTGGTGTGTCTTCCTTTTCTATGGAAGATGCGCAAAGGGCAGGGCTACCTTCCAAAGATGTCTGGAAAATGTATCCCCGAAATTTGCTCTTTGCGAGAGCATTGTCAAATGGGGTCAGGTGGTATTGTCCTGATTTGGGATTGCAATATACACAAGAGGAAATGGAAGAAGAGGTAGTAGAAAAGAAAACCGAAGGGCGAAGTGAAGCAAGAATAGATAAGGGCGTATCTCTCTATGTTGATACTGATGAACCAGAAAAAATAGAGGAAGTTGAAAAGGTGATTGACGAGGGAGCAGAAAAGCAAAAAAAACAAGAGACGGAGACAGAAAAACGGGCACGGTTGACGAAGGCAATCCACGCCGCCACGACAAGAATTTTCAAAGAAAAGTTTGGGATTAAAGACACAAAAAGGATAACCGAGTTATACAAACTAACACTGAAAAACTGTTATCAGACAAACAGTTGCAAGGATATGACCGATGACTTTTTACAATCAGCGGTCAATTGGTATTCGGACATTGCCAATTGTGATGAGACGGTAGGAAAAACAGAAATAAAGAAGTTATTGCAGATAGAGGGAGAAAATTTATGATAACTTTCTCTCCCGAAACTCACGAGTATAAAAAGGATGGGTTAGTTATCCCTTCCGTTACGCAGATAATAGCGGAGGCGGGACTAGTAGGGGGGGACTTTTCTTTTGTGCCTTCTGAGGTGTTAGAGAAAAAAAGAGACATTGGCAAAAAAGTGCATCTTGTTTGTGTTTTATACGAGCAAAAAAAACTTGATGAAGACCGCCTAAATCCTGTTCTTGCAGGATACCTGGAAAGTTGGAAAAAGTTTGTCAAAATTAGCGGGTATGTCTCAGAGGAGGTGGAGAAAATATATTACTCTGAAAGATACCATTTCGCTGGAACGATAGACACAGTGGGAATAAAGGGTAAGGGAAAGACAATAATTGAGATAAAGACAGGGACAAAGAAAATATCCGACCAAATACAGACAGCGGGATATGAGTTGTTGTATAATGAGAACAATAAAGACAAGGTCAAAAAACGACTTGCGGTATATCTAAAAGAAAATGGGGATATGCCAACAATTCAGGAACATAAAGATAAAACAGACAGCCCTGTATTTTTAGCGTGTCTTACCTTAATGAATTTCAAAAAACGGAGGAGGTAATATGGCAAAGCAAATAGTAGTGAGCCCAATTAACACAGAAGAAGTCCAAAAAGGTAATGAGGATGTATCTATCATACTACGGGATAGTCAAAAGATAGTTATCACCACACAGGAGCAAAACGAAAAAGCATCGGCATTTTTGAAGGTAGTAAAAGCAAGGTATAAGGAGTTGGAGGAGAAAAGGAAAGCAATAACACAACCGCTTGATACAGCGAAAAAGGAAGTGCAAGAGTTGTTTAGGCGACCGCTGGAAATGTTAGGACAGGCGGAGGGAATTATCAAGACGGCAATACTTTCTTTTGTGCAAGAGCAGGAAAGGAAGGTGAGGGAGGAGCAAAGACGATTACAGGAGTTAGCGGAGAAGGAAGCGGAGAAGGAACGGAAGCGACTTGAGGAAAGGGCACAAAGGGCGGAGGCAAAAGGAAAAGAAGAGAAGGCGGAGGAATTGCGGGAACAGGC
>QLUP01000105.1 GCA_018725485.1 Candidatus Lithacetigena glycinireducens
AGAATTACAGCGCGAAGCTCAGTTGGCGAAACTTTAGCCTCAACTGCAGGAATAGCTACAACTGGTAATGCCATTCTAAGCCTTACTAACTTCAATAGAATCACCTGGACAGCAGTTTTTGGAGCAGTAGATTATAGAATTTATAGAACAACAGCAGGAGGCACTCCTTCAACTACTGGCTTAATTGGAACTGTAACTTTATTAACCTTTGATGACACAGGGTTAGTTGCTACCACTGCCGTGCCGACAATAGATTCTTCAGGCAACTTTGGCATTGGAACAGCGACGCCAAATTCTCTAACACAGATTATTGGAACAACTGATGGAGAAGGACCCACTTTTGGTGGTGCTGGTTCAATTTTACACTTGAGACAAAATGCCCCATGGACAGGCAGGCAACCATGGGCTTTGTTTGTTGATGGATATTCATGGTTGGGCGGTTTTAGAATTTTCGGTGGGGGTGGACCAAGAGCTTTGCTTCAAACAGTAGTGGGTAGCCCGCTGGGTTTTGCAACAACAGGGAATGACCCCATTATATTTTCACAATTGGAAACTCAAGAGAGGATGAGAATAGCAAGTGACGGCAACATCATCATCGGGGCGACGACGCCAGCTATGCCAGCTACAAGACTCCATGTTGTAGGAACAACCAGAGGTGTAGGTGGGGCACAAATTCTTTCTCTTCCTACTCCAGGAGCTCCAACTGTCACTCCTCAAGGAACAACAGGCACAACAACTTGGGGTTACAGAATTACAGCGCGAAGCTCAGTTGGCGAAACTTTAGCCTCAACTGCAGGAATAGCTACAACTGGTAATGCCATTCTAAGCCTTACTAACTTCAATAGAATCACCTGGACAGCAGTTTTTGGAGCAGTAGATTATAGAATTTATAGAACAACAGCAGGAGGCACTCCTTCAACTACTGGCTTAATTGGAACTGTAACTTTATTAACCTTTGATGACACAGGGTTAGTTGCTACCACTGCCGTGCCGACAATAGATTCTTCAGTCAATGTCGGCATCGGAACAATGACGCCGGCAGTAGGTAATAGGCTTGAGGTTCATGATGGTCATATTGTAAACACTATGACAACTCCTCCCGGTGTTACCTGTAATGTTGGAATACCGTCTATAATCGGCACTGATATGGGTGGTGCTATTACTACTCCAGCTACGGCAACTGCTTGCACTATAACATTTACTATACCATGGAATGAGATATATGCGTGTGTTGTATCAGGCTCAACTTCTACGGCAGCGCCTTTTGTTTCTGCTCTTTCAGCAACGGCTGCAACTTTTACGTATGTCACAACTGGAACACCTATATTGTATTATTTTTGTTCTGGAAGATAAAAAGGAGGTAAAAATATGAAAAAGAAGTTTATATTTGTAGTTTTAGTAGTTACTGTGCTTTCTGGGTGTGCTTCGTTTGTGAAAAAGGAACATCCTTATAAAACAATTGCTTTAGGGAAAGTGGCAGCAGAAGAATTGGTGTCTGCAGCTAAACAAATGAATAGAGATAAGCTATTATCTGATGCTAATCTTCAAAAAGTAAAAACAGTTTATGAATCAGCAAGAAAAGCAAATGATGTTGTAATAGATATGTTTATTATGTCACTAAATCTCGGTGTTGACCCCAGAACAGTTCCAGATTATAATAAAGCGCTTGATTCATACATGAAGCTTATGCAGGATTTACTGAGTCTTAGTTTTGATCTTGGAATTACTAAAGAAGGAGGTGTAAGGTGAATGCAATTCTTAAGACTTTACAATCATTACTGTATATTATTCCGAGCCTTATAAAAATAATAATACACTATAATGAGCTGGTAACAGTAGAAGGAAAACTGCAGCCTGAGGATAAAAATAAAGCAATAGCTCTTCTTGAGTCATTGCGATGGAAACCTTTTGGAGAAATTGGAGTGAAGGAGGAAAAAAATGGACGTTAAAATAATTACAGATTTAGTTTCTGGCTGGAGTTTATTATTAATACCTTTAATATTGGCTCTGACATCACTAATAAAAAAGTTTATACCTGAAAAAAAGGTAGGTCTTTGGAGTCCTATAGTATCTTTAGTTTTAGGCGTCTGTGGAGGACTGCTGACAATAGGTGTTACAAAGGATGGTATAATTGCAGGATTGATAATAGGTTTAACTGCAAGTGGATTGTATAGCGGCGGTAAAAATATTATTAATCAAAAGAAATAAGAAACAATAAACTAATGATAGATTATTTAAAAGAACACGTGTTTCAATATCTGCCATTTGTTTTATTTACTGCAGATGGTAAAAGAATTAAACTCAATCTTGGCAGAATTCTTGAGATGTTAATTATAGGCGTAGTTGCAGCATATTTTATATCAGTGCAGCTAAAAACTAAAGTTGATCATTTAGAACAAAGAATAGAAAGGATTGAAAAAAGTGTTCAGAGAGTTGAAGACAGACTATTTGAAACCATACAATAGTTTTATTACTGGGCAAAAAAAATCTCGTGATTATTCTGCAGAAATGTTTGTAAAAGGATATGATATAATATAAACTATATTGTTTAAGAATAAAAGAGGAAAAAATGGCATTATTAAATTTTAGTCAAAACAGTATAAGAAGTGAGTCTGAATTTGACAGATTTGGAGAAGCTGGTTTTGCCAAAACTTACATCAGAGACAGATATTCTCGCAATACATTACCGATACCTCATTTTTGTGGTTTAGGGGACTCTGAAACTCTCGGCGAATTAGGAAGGCGTCGTAAAGGTCGTAAGGTTGGTCGTGCGGTTAAAAGAGTAGGAAGAGTAGTAGCTCGTGCTGCAATACCAGTAGCAGCTACAGTTGTAACGGGAGGTGCTGCAAAACCAGTAGCTGCAAGACAAGTAGCTGCAAGACAAGTAGCTGCGAGAACTGCAAGAAGAGTAGCTGCAAGACGAGTAGCTGCGAGACAGGTAGCTGCAAGAATAAGACCAGCAGTTATAAGACCAGTTACAAGACCAGTAGCTGCAAGAATAAGACCAGCAGTTATAAGACCAGTTACAAGACCAGTAGCTGCAAGAATAAGACCAGCAGTTATAAGACCAGTTACAAGAGCTGTAAGACCAGTAGCTGCAAGAGCTGCAAGACCAGTAGCAGCAAGAGCTGTAAGAAGACCAGTAGCTGTAAGAAGACCAGTAGCTGCAGGAATACTGCCAGTAGCTGCAGGTGTAATGTCAGTAGCTGCAAGAACAAGACCAGATATTTTTCCTGATTATGTCCCTTCAAGGTTATTTGAAGAAGATGCTGAAATAAGACAACCATCTTTTGACCCTATAACAGGAGAGTTGATAGCAACACCGGCCAAAAGAGATAAGGAGTTTCCGTGGAAATGGGTATTATTAGGTCTTGGCGGGTTCTTATTAATAACTTCCTTATCACAAGAAAAGGAAAAAAGAATAAGAGGAAAATGATATGATAACAAATGAAAATAGCGGTTTATCGACTATGACTCAAAAAAGAAAAGAAGTGAGGAGGGATTTATTTTATCAAGGAGAGATATATCCTACTAAAAAACCTCGGCCATTTTTAAAAGAAGATTTATTATTTATGAGAAGACTTCCTTCTGGTGATGGTGGGATTCCTCTTGGCAGAAGAAAGAAAAGAATAACTGGTGAAGGTATGAGGCGATTTACAACTGGAAGAACTTTCAGAGAGTGGGGCAAAACAAAGATTATGGGAAAGCTGAATTTACTTCCTTCTGCGCATATTCCGAGTGGAAGAATAATGACTCATGGTAATACTGTTGATGTTCCTCAGCCTCCCCGGGTTTTTCCAGAATTTTCCGGCTTTGGTGATATTGCTGAAGGCAGAGTAAATCCTGTAGGAGTAACTCCTGCCAGAAGAAACATCTGGGGTAGTTTAGAAAACGCCATAACACAGACTGGTGAGTGGTTTACTACTGTTAAAAGGTCTGAATATGAGAGTAGAATTGCAGTAGCTAAAGCTGAAGTTGCAAGAGAACAAGCAAGAAAAGCTTCAATTTTAAGGGATAACCGTGTATTACAAAGTCTTCCAATAATTATTATGGCAGCTGGTATTGGATTGGGTGCAATCTATTTAATTAAAAACAAAAGAAGGTGATAATAATGTTTACTGAAAGACCAGATCATAGAAGATGGGTAAGAACTACCGCTACCCCTGTTGTAAGACCAAGACCAGCAGCTGTATCTGTTGTAGAACCAAGACCCCGTGTGTTTGCGCCTCTTCTAAATACAGCTCTTAATACAGCAACTCAACTTATGGATTTATCTTTAATAAGAAGAAGAATAAGACTTGAGCATGCAAGAGCAGAAGCAGCAAGAGCAGAAGCAGCAATTTTGCCGCCAACATTACAACCACCCGGA
>QLUP01000106.1 GCA_018725485.1 Candidatus Lithacetigena glycinireducens
GATAAAAGTTGGTGTGTTGAAAGAATTTACAAACTTCTCAAAAGATATAATGTTGCCTGGGTGATTGTTGACTCGCCGAGCTATCCAAAAGCAGAGGAAGTAACTGCTGACTTTGTTTATATTAGAATGCATGGCTCAAAAATTTTATTTAGTTCAAAATATACAGGTGACGAATTAAAAGAACTATCTCAAAAAATCAAAAAATGGTTAAAAGAGAGATTAGATGTTTATATTTACTTTAATAACGATGCTTATGGTTATGCAATTGATAATGCTAAAGAACTTTTACAATTTTGCCAGTAGTTCTCTTGCTGATTATCAACCATTGACAATTTTTTAAAATAAGATAAACTCAAGAGTAGTTAGAGGAGACTCTGTTTTTTGTTTTTTTAAAAATCTATACTTTTGGATATCTTGGGCAGTGGCTATCTTAAACTTAAACAATAAAAAGGAAGGTAGAAAGTGAGAAATGGTGACGTTTTATATTGGGGAAGTTTCCTCGTTAATATTTGGATCTACGTTCTTTAGCACCTGACTAAAAGTATAGAACCAAAGATGAAAGAAAGGAGCGAGAATGAAAATAATAATTAAGAGGCTTAAGAGATCATCTCTTTTCATCCTCTTTCTCGTTGGCTTCCTCCTTTTAATAGGAGGAGTTGGCGGAATCGAAAGAGGTGGGAGCCTACTCGGAGGGATGCTTATTTCTCTGGTAGGTGCTTTTCTTTTGCTTTTGAGCCTACCTGATGAGTAGGCCATAATTACTGGAGAAAAAAGGAGCGGTAGATAACTTTTCTTAGTTTGACCGCTCCTCTTTTGTTTTTAGAGTCTGGCAAGCAAAAGGGGTGGATTTTCTCCACCCTTTTTAGTTTGGCAGCCTGGGTCAGGAACTTTTGCCAGAAGCTCTTGGAGATACTTTTCAATTTCAACGAGCTGCTCTCGAGCCTTTTTTCTTGTCCGGCCATCATTGTGGGCTGAGATAGCCATAACTGCCAACTGAGTAATGTTTTCCGGTATCATCAGACACCTCCTTTAAGGTTCTTTTTAATTTTACAACAAATTTTAGAATTTCTCAAAAAATTGGCAAACTTGTCAGGGGTGTCCAGGTTCAGAAACATATGATACACCCTAGGCTTGTAAAACGATAACGTTTTTAGTTGGTAATTTCTCTGTCTGGAGCTTCCAGAAATACTCAGAAGGAGTGAGCTGACCAAGGGCTTCGTGAGGACGGACGTTGTTCCAGACATCCTCTCGCTCTCTGATTTTCCTCTGCATTACCGGTAAAAAGAGATGGGCATTGCCTTGCCGCTAGAACTCCCTGTCATCTGCCCAGCGAGAGATCTCTACATAGGTATTCTGCTTAGGCGAACGGAGGTAGATAAAGCAGTGAGGAATTCCTTTTTCTTTACAGAGTTTTTCAAACTCCTTTTGAAAGGTAGAACCGTTGTCTGTCTGAACTGCCTCAATGGTGAAAGGAAAGCTTAAGAGACATTCCTGAAGAAAATGAGCCCCATTCCTGGAAGATTCTGAAGGATAGACTCGCAAGACTCTTCTTTTAGTTAGGACATCAATGGCAGTGAACTGGAAGAACTTTCTTCCTCCGGGTAGATTAATGTGTTTAGTATCCATCTGGATGAGTTGTCCTGCTTGGGATATTCGTAATCCTCGAGGAAATCTGGCTTTGGGACTCAGGGCCGCCTTCCTTCGTTTCTTGGACGCTTTCTTGTCTATCAGCCCTCGTCTCCTCAGCATCCTTCCCACCGTGCTAGCAGAAACCTCAATACCTTCTCTTTTTAGGAGAGCTCTAATCTTGTACTTTGACCAAGCAGGATATTGTTTTCTGAGTTGGACTGCCCTGATTACAATATTCCAAGGAGTAGTAGGTTGTCTCAGGTTCTTAGGTTTTCTGGATTCTTCATTCAGCCCTACTACCCCATACCGTTTAAACCGTTTAATCCATCTATACAAGGTCATTCGTCCAATTCCAAAGTGTCTGGCAGTCAGAGAACTATTGTTTCCATGAGCTTTATGCCAATCTAGAACTCTTACTTTGTACTTTGCTCGTTCTGTTAATGAATTAACTAAAGCAGCGGAACGAGCAATAGATGCTGCCCCGGGAAGAATGTGGCCGTATACTGTCATACGGCATCCATTATACTTTCCTTTCATGTTTTTCAAAGGTCAGGTGTATCATATCATATGAACCAGCACAACCATTAAATCTAGCGAATAATTTAGATATAAAGGATAACAAAATCCCTCGATTTTGGAGGGATTTTGTTTTTGGTTGAAAATGGAGTAAAATAAAGAATATGGAAAGGAAAGAAAAAATTACAGAAAAAATGACCATTGGAGAGGTTATTAGAAAATACCCCAAAACTGTTTTCGTCTTTATCGATTATGGTCTCCATTGCGTTGGCTGCCCGATGGCTCAAATTGAACAAGGAGAAACTATTGAGGAGGCAGCCAAGCTTCATCGGATTAACCTTAAAAAATTTTTACAAGACCTGAACAAAGTAGCCAAAAAATAAAGGCACCCGCTATCGACGGGTGCTTTTTGGTGGACCCCGTTAGAAAGGGCGGGGCCTTCTAAAGGGGTAAATCGAAAGGAGAAAACTCCTATTCCTCCTCTTCTAAACCTTCCAGAGTTATGGTTAGAATCCCATTATGATACTCCTTGGAAAATTCAGGTTTCACCTTTTTTGGCAATTCTATCTCAGCCTCATAGAACTTTTTTATGCCTTCAGCGCTGACCTTCAGAGTTCTATCTTCTAGTAAAACCTTAATCTCTTTCTCTACCCCTGGCATTTCCACGATAACTTTAATTTGGGAATCCTCTTCAAAAACATCAGGGAGAGGTTCTATCCTGATTGGATAGATTGGGGTCGAGGGCCATCTTTTTGGTCTCGGAGCAACTCTAGGTCTTGCTGAAGGTATATGCCCGGTTACTGTTCCTGGGATACCGCAGGGACCAGAATGGTTTCTGTCGCAACGAGGACAAACTCCTCGCCTAATTGAGCTTTCTCCTCTGAGCCACTCTTCGTCAGAAAGGATATTTATTTTTCCTCCCAGTCCAATTTTAGGTCTCTTTTCCATCTTTCACCCTCCTCAAAAGATATTGTATACTTGCTCGAGTTTTTTCATCCTCGAGTTTGGCAATAGCTTCTCCATCACTCATCGCTACTACCCGCTCGGTAGTTGTCTCCAACCAGACTGAAATCCACTTTTCTACGGTTAATCCGTGGGCTTGAGCCAGCTGTTCTAAAAGGGGTACAATTTCATCTTTTACTGTAATTAGATATTGGGCCACTCTATCTTCTCCTTTCTGTTGGAAATTTCAGGTTTTATAAATAACTATAAATAAGTATAGGATAGATTAAATAAAAAGTCAAATAAAATTAGTGAATGGGCCAGCCAGCGATGGGCTTTTTTGTTTGAGTTAAAGATTGAAAATTAGTATAATCAAGAAAGATGAAATTTAACATCTCTACAAAAGGTTTTACAGATATTATTGATATCACCGAGAAAGTTTCGAAAATAGTGAAGGATTCCAAAGTAAAAGATGGAATTTGTTTAATATCCTGCCCTGGTTCAACTGTTGGTCTTACTACTATTGAATATGAGCCAGAACTTCTAAAAGATTTTAAAGAATTTTTAGAAAAGATTATTCCCTCAGCTCAGGAATACCGTCACGATAGTGTCTGGGGCGAGAAAAATGGTTTCTCCCACATTAGGTCAGCTTTAATAAAGCCATTTTTAGCCGTGCCAGTTGAAGACGGAAAATTAATCCTTGGAACATGGCAGGGTATTGCGCTTTTGGATTTCGATAATAGACCGCGAGAAAGAGAGATAATTATTAAAGTTATAAAAAGTTCATAGAAATTAAAAATAGACTCTCTGTCTACCCATAAAAAAAGTAAATACCCGTTAAATTATCATTAGATAATTTAGGTAAAGTACCTTTAATCAATAAGAAAAGGATTGGAAAGCAAGAAGATCTTTCCACAGACATAAATATTTTGAAACGACCACTGGTCAGTTACCCATTCGTGCTAAAACTTTGCCCACAGGATGCTCAGACGACCTAAGGGATCTCCTAACTATGACGTGAGCCTCATTATTGTAGGGCTATATTTTTACGAGGAGTATCCCTCCGGCGAAGGCTACATAAGGTTCATTTCGTTTCAGCATAAAGTAAATGACCTCAAATAGTTTCCTGGCTGTCGCCACCTTGGCAATCCGTGTTCCTTTTCTGATTTTCATCTTGCGATAGAATTCTCCCAACTTACTTTCAGCTCTAGCTTGTCTCACTGCTGTTTCAATAATGCTCCACCTTAACCATTTAGAA
>QLUP01000107.1 GCA_018725485.1 Candidatus Lithacetigena glycinireducens
ACTCTGTAACCATCTCACTCTTATATTTTGACCTTACCTAAGAGTAAATCTTCCACAGTAATTAAATTTATATCTAAGCCTTCCCTCTTTACCCTGGCCACCTCTTCGTAGGCCTCCTTGGTAAAACTGAAGGCAATTATGAAGCCCTTCTCATATTTGCCTCTTCTTAAGGCAGACTCAAAGTTATCAACCACATTTCTACCAACCTTGTCTGACTGTTTAATCTGAATCCCTCCTCTCTCAGTAAAGATGGTTTTCTCATAGTAGCCATTAATCCCCTTATCTGCTGTTAATCTCTTGCTTTGTTTGGCTCTCATTTCGTTTATTACCCAGTTCTGAAACTCAAAAGGCTCTAATACTCTTAGCTCTGCTATGGTAGTAGGCATACCAATAACCTCAAAGTCTTTTCCTTTGTAAGCCCCTAACTTCTCTAACCTTTCTTCAACTAAACCTATCGCGGTAGGTGATATGTCTAT
Organism: Candidatus Lithacetigena glycinireducens; assembly: GCA_018725485.1. Taxonomy (GTDB): domain Bacteria; phylum Coprothermobacterota; class HKB111; order HKB111; family HKB111; genus Lithacetigena; species Lithacetigena glycinireducens. Next base: position 477 of record QLUP01000107.1, read on the forward strand.
CCCTACCCACTTTCTTTTTAATCTATGAGCCACTGCCATAGCAGTTCCACAACCACAGAAGGGGTCTAAGACTAAATCACCTTCGTTACTGCTGGCTTTGATAATGCGTTCTAAAAGAGCTTCAGGTTTTTGGGTAGGATAGCCGAGACGCTCATCACTATGCGGATGTAAAACATTGATATCCCATACATCCCGCGGAGAAACTAATCTAAACATACCTTTATTGTCCTGTTGTATTCCTAATTCTTTTGATTTTTTCTGCCAGGGTTTAAAAAAGGTATCATCAAGATATGACTTTTCTTTTATGACATTAAAAACAAAATTGTCTTGCTTTGTATAAAACAAGATAGTATCGTGTTTTCTCGCCCATCTTTTTTCAGATAATCCACCTGTTTTATAAGACCAAATTATCTCATTCTGAAAATTCCTTTCACTAAAAATCTCATCTAACATCACTTTTAGATAATGGGAGGCGTGCCAATCACAATGAAGATAAAAAGAGCCTGTATCCTTCAAAACATCATACATCTTTACTACTCGCTCTCTCATCCATTCAATATAAACATTGATCCCACCCGCCCACCTATCCTTAAAGCTCCTTACTTCTGCCTCATCACCCCAAATTACCTCATAATGCCTATTACTGAAGAAAGGAGGGTCAAGATAAATTAAGTCTGCTTTAACCCCCTGCTTCTGTAAATCGTCGAGAGCCTTCAGGTTATCACCACAAATCAAGAGATTCCTCACTCCTTAACAACCCCTTTTCACAATGCTTGTATTCCTTGTATTCCTGATTTGCACTGGCTGAACCTCACGAGCTTCGCCTGAGCTACCTTCCACCAAAATTGGCCCAAGGTCTATTTTCTTGCCTGTGTGTTGTCTTTTTCCCACCCTCGTCCAAAATTGGACGAAGCTGGGGTGAAACACCGCCTGGAACTCCTTATAAAATACGGTTATTTTAACCTATTTGGATGTATTAACCTTCCGAGGATACATTAACCTATATATTTATAAGGTTCTCCTCCTTTTTTTGCACTTTTTCATTTTTATCAGCCTTTTTAATCCTCGTTGCGTAATATATTGCTTATCTCCGAGGATAGTGGTCTGGATAACTCCTGCTTTTATCTTTTGGTAAATGCTCTCTCGTGAGTAGCCTGAGAGCTTAGATGCTTGAGTGATGCTATATAGTTTCAGTTCCACATCTTTTTTACTTCAAACCAAAATCTTCCTTCTTTCGTTGTTTCGCTCTCTTCTATTTCCTTTTCTAAAGGAAGATGATAATCAGGATAATCAAGCAGGATGGTTTTATCACTCTCACGCCAGCTCCAGACATCTGACGCATATACTCTCCTAGGGGTGTGTATGTTTCCGCTCTGAATTTAAAGATATATCCTTCTGCAGGATATTCTACTTCTCCTTTATCTCCTTTAGGTCCTATGAATGTCATTATCCAGCCATCCTCATATCGGATAGCTCTTATCTTACCTCTTGCTGTCCTTGGTGTTCTCCGTCTTAACCTTCTAACCTTACCTGGATTTTTCACTTTATATAACCTCCTTTATATTTAAAGCACATTATAGGATATACTTGACAGTTTGTCAAATAGGTCAAGAGGATTATATCCACAAGATTATCTGAAGTAAAAGATTAAGGAGCTAAATTTGATTATAAGACTTGTAATCCTAAATAAGCGTGTATTTGTCTATGTTTTATATCTATTGACAATTTGTAATTTTTGGATGTTTTTTGAAGGAATAGGTATATAAATACCTCCTGGTTAAAAATAAGACGAAAGAGGATTAAATAAGAGAAGATATTTTTTAGTTAAATCTCTTTTTATAGCGTTCATTTTGTTGCGATTCATGTGGCTGCAGATTCTGCAGCCACATGACCCCGCTTAGCATGCATTGCTAAGGCCTGAGCCCTGGCCACGAATATTAAGCTGGGTCGCAAAGTCGTAACAGGCAATTTTCCTGTCACGACTTTGCGACACATCCCTGTAAAGTTTTAACAAAAATTTCCATTTACTAAAACCTGGAGGTAAGTAATCTTAAAAACCTTTACTTGTGCTTAAAAGGAAGTAAAGATTAAAAACCTTAAAACCTTAAAACTTTAAAACCTTTTTTTTAAACCTTTTTATGTTAGGGGTTTCACCCCTAACAACCCCTTATATTTAGGGGTAATTTTTTAGGGTTAAAAAAGATATATACCATCCTTATTTTATAAAACTTTCTTCACTTTTTTTTGTAACAATTTGAAGGTTAAAAACCTTATAAAGTGTTGCTGACACCTTACCTTGTTTGAGTAACAATTTATTTATTCTGTTTGCTTCTTCTCAGCATTAGCAATGTATCTATACACTGTTTGTTTGCTAACTTTTAACTTTATCGCTATCTCCTCAGGTGTAAAGCCCATACGCCTGTAAGTGAAAGCGTCAAGTTCCTTACCAGGTGTCAGCTTGTTTATGAATTCCTTATTTATCATCTCGTTGCCTCCTTTTTTAGCCATTCCACTACCTCCTTTTGAAAGGAACGCACATTTTGAGCAGTCTATATACGGCAAAAACCTGTTTACAGCTTCACAACCTATATTAGCATACTTACCTGTTCTGCTTAAGATAGCTCCTCTTATCTCCTCTTCTGATAAAGGTTCAGCTATGCTCCGGTTCTTATTATAAATTATGGTCTCTATAACCTTCTTCTGGTTATGAGCTTTATCCAGTAGAGAAGCTAACACAAAAAAGGAGTTTTGTCTCTCTCCTTCTTTTAACTCTCGGTCTAATATCTGTCTTACACAGTCAGCCTTTCCTTCATATTTATAAGGAAAGTCTCCTCCAGGTTTATAAGTTCCTGGTTGCTTAATCTCCGTCTTATAAGGAGATGGTTGTCTAATCTCGGCCAACTGGTCAGATAACTGGTCAGGAAAATACCTTAGATATTCAAGACCTCTGTTTCGGTAGTAATACCTGGTAAAACCCTCTATCGTAGATGGAGGAGCCACTACATAAGAGCCTTCCCCTTTTATCTCCAGCTTAATGCCTGAATAGTTTATAATTTGAGTTTTTATGACCTGAGAGGAGTTAAGAGAGTAATAATAATGCTTTCCCCTGTTGGTAATTACGCTCGTTGTGTTTGTTGCCTCACCAAAAAGTTCTTCAAACTGAAATATGGCCTCTAAATCATTGTCTATATCCACCACAATCAGGTTATTAACTTTGCCTGTAATAAGCCCATAATTAAAGGTTTTATATCGTTTAAACCACTTCTCGCCTTCTTCAGATGAGGTGGTTCTTTTTTGATATTCCTTCCACTTTATAAGAGGTTCTTTGGAGTTAGGTTTAAGAGGTATCCAAGCGTAGTTGTTACTGTAAATGACACTATCTTTAAAGGTCTTAACACTTTGTTTAAAGGTATTGACACTTTGTGTAATAACTGGTATATTTTTCATACTGCTTCCTCTCATACTTTGGCAGTGGTAAATTACTTTAAGAAGGTAGGTTTGCCACTGCTCTTCTTTATTTTATGGGTGATTATAAACTATCACCCCAGAAGTTTCAAGTTATTGACATAACCCCGCGTTGTATTCATCTACTCTTACTCCTTAATAACTCGTATAAATCTCTTTACTCACTGGATATACTAAGCCATATTTAATGAAGTAATTAAAAGAGAACTATCCTGAGGAGTATAAAATTTATACCTTTAACTCCCCCGCCGAGAAGTCCCCTTCCGTAAGGTGGGTAGTTCACTAAAAACTAACCCCCAGGTTTCCTTCTGTTTTTAAATATCTTTCCTAACCCTCTACCTGTAAGTTTACCTGCTCCCC
>QLUP01000108.1 GCA_018725485.1 Candidatus Lithacetigena glycinireducens
GCTTATTTAATGCACATACCAGTTCACAAGCCAGGCACCCTGAACATAAATCATTTTTTGTAGTCATTTTTACCATAGGAAATTAGCCTTCCTTTAACAACAGAAATTAATATCTATTTATTTTATCAATTATATATTTCTATAAAAAGTACCTTACCCCACCACGCTAGGTTCTCTAATAAGTTCGCCTCGCTGGAAACGCTCAAGGTTTAAACCACTTATGTCAACGGAAGGGGTTTCACCAATTATTAACTGAGAGAGGAGTTCGCCACTCATGGGTGATAACATAAAACCATGCCCGGAAAAACCTGTGGAAAGGTATAAACCCTTTATTTCTGAAACAGCACCAATTATGGGAGTAGCATCAGGTGTCATATCATAACTACCTCCCCATTGCCTGACTACTCTCACTTTCTTCATAAAAGGTAAAAGGTGAGTTATCTTTTTAGTCATGGTAAATAAAAACTGTGGAGTGGAGCTGATATCTTCTCCAACTGGCTTGTTGGGGTCTCCACAACCCATGATAAAGCTTCCGTGTGGCGTTTGCTGACAATATAGGTTTAAGGAGAAGGAAATAATCATCGGTTTGACCATGGGTTCCAGTGGCTCGGTGACCAAAGCTTCATGTCTTTCACCGTAAAGCGGGATGTTAATACCAATAGGAGAAAGAAGCTGGGTAGAGTAAATACCAGCAGTAATTACCACTATTGGAGCATATATTATTTCCTTATCAGTTTCTACGCCTAAAACTTTACCCCCATCAACTATTAAGCGGTTTACCGGGGTAAATTTCCTTATTTCTACCCCCAATCTTGCAGAAGCCTCACCATAAGCAAATGTTACTTTATGTGGGTTTGCATAACCATCGCGGTGGTGATAGGTAGCTCCAATTACTCCCTGGGTATTAAGGTGGGGTACTAAATTTTTTGTTTCACCGCTGGTTATTACCCTGGAACTGATTCCCAGAGAATTCTGGAGCTGAACATTTTTTTTAAGTTGGGCTACCTCTTCTTCCTGGTAAGCCAGAACCAGGTATCCACCCTGTTTTAAGTCTATCCCCCCGGGAAAACCAAGTTCTTCATCCATTCGCTCAAACTTTTCTATGGATTTGATAGCCAGTTTACAATTTATAGGTAAACCCCACTGAGCCCTGATACCAGCTGCGCAAGCTCCGGTAGCCCCAGAACCAAGGTAAAATTTTTCTAATAGAATAATCTTACCAGCCTTTTTCTTAGCTAGATGGTAAGCTAAGGAAACACCCTGGCAGCCTCCTCCAACAATAATAATATCAGCTGTTTCTTTCATTTTCACTTTCCAGAATCTCATTAAAGATTAATGGTCTTGAGGGAGGTCTTACCGCTGTTGGTCTTATAGGAATTTTATCTATCTCTAAGCGGGTATATTTTTTTATCTCATTAAGAATTAGTTGTTTACAGGTTTTACCCTGACATGGTCCCATTCCTGCCCTGCTTAACCGTTTTATCTCGTCAAAGGTAGTATAGCCTCTTTTAAGCAACTCCCTGAGTTCTTTAAGGGTTAAATCTTCGCACCTGCATATGATTACCTTATCATCATTCATGTTGATCCTTTCTTCGGAAATGCCTGGTAGTTAATATTTGCTCCTTAGGAATAAGAAGAGTAACCACGGTAGTGTTGCTCTTCTTGGGGTAAGTTTTAACCTCAACCACTTTCGCCTCTCCTTCAATTTCGCCCTTCCTGTTTAAAGCCCATACCAGTTCGTCTTTTTCAGGAAGTGGTAAAAATTCATAGGGGATGGTAATGGTGGCTTTACCATCTTTTCGGTTTTCGTTTATTAAAAAAATTGCCAGACCAGGGCATTCAGGTACACACAGCCCGCAACCAGTACATTTGTCAAAATCAATCACCGGAATATCATTAAGGTTTTCAAACTCCTTAACTGCCTTAAATGGGCAGGCAGAAAAACAGGGGTCGCAGGGAATCTCTTCAAAACATTCTATCAGGGCGTAAGCTCCTTTTCGTTTTCTATGAGTTGAAGGTAAAAAGGGTTTCAAATCAGATTTAGAAGGGACCCCTGAACTTTTAAGCTGTAGGGAAATTTTCCTGCTTTGGTTATCCATCTATAAGTTTTAACTGCCCCTCTCGTGTTTTTTCACTTTTTGGTCCAGTCCTGAATTCTTTTAGTCTTTGGTAAACTAAACCAATTTTATTTTGTTCCTCCAGGTTTCCATAACCTAACTCACCTGCTACCACCAAACCTGCTAACTCTCCCTGCAACATCGCGGTGGTAGCTTCTTCTATTCCAGCCAGGTCTCCTGCTACATAGACATCGGGATGAGAAGTTCTGAGATTCTCGTCGTGCCAGGGGACAAACCCTCCCAACTCTGGTATATAGCAAAACTTAATCCCGCGCTGTTCCAGCAGTTCACCTAAGGGGTTTAAACCCACAGCCAGGGAAATAACATCAACCTTAATGACTTTTTCGGTTCCGGGAATTGGCTTATACTTATTATCCACCGCTATGATTACTGCTTCTTCTACCCTATCTTTTCCGTGTGCTTCCAGTATGGTGTGAGAGGTATAAATCGGAACTCCCATCCTGCGAATTTTACTGGCATGAACAAGATACCCTCCTATGCGGGGCATAGCTTCCACCACACCCAACACCTTTGCTCCGGCTTGCAAAAGCTGATAACTGACAATAAGGCCGATATTGCCTGCCCCCACCATTAAATATTTCTCCCCGGGTAATACCCCATTGACATTCATCAAAGTTTGAATAGCCCCAGCAGCATAAACGCCTGGAAGGTCATTACCGGGAAAGGGGAGCATTCTTTCAGAGGCTCCTGTGGTGAATATCATTTTTTGGGTTTTAAGGGTTCTCAATGCTCCCTTATAGGTATATCCGAGGGTTTGGTCATGATAAAAAACAACTAACTCTGCTTCGGTTAATATGCTGATTTTTCCTTTATCTTCCTGTTCTTTTAGTAAGGAGGTTAATTTTTCAGCAATCTCAATTCCTCTCACACCCGCATATTCTTTATAAGACCCAAAAAACTTATGCGTTTGCTTGATAAGCTGGCCCCCGAGCTTTACTTCCCTCTCCAGGAGGGTTACATTAGCACCAGATTGCACAGCAGAAAGCGAAGCCATCATTCCTGCCGGTCCGCCCCCTACTACTAAAATTTCCACCTGTTCCATTAAAACCTACCCTTGCCCACCTGGGTATTAACCACCATACCCTCTTTTAAGGGAACTATACAAATCCTGGTGTTAGGAATACCATCAACTTCCATGAGGCAAGAAGAACAGTTTCCTATAGCACAGAAAAATCCGCGGGGTCTATAAAGTTTATGGGAATGATGGAAAGTGGTTATGCCACAGGCTATAAGAGCTGAAGCTACGGTATCGCCAGCAAATCCAGTTAATTCCTTACCGTTATAAGTAAAAACAACCGGTCTTTGAAAATCAAACTTGAGTATGGGATGGATTTGAATTCTTCTCAAGGAATTATAGCCTCTTACTAGTAAATAGGGGTGAATTTAAATGGGATATCAATCCTAAAATCATCAGTATTAAGTATAAGGCAGAGGTTTAATTAAGGTCAAGTATAAAGGGAGGGTTTCATTACCAGAGCATAAAAAGCTAATGGAAATTTATGGTTCTTTTTAACACTACTGTTCTCCTGACAGGTCTGCTTCCAGCGTGGAACTGCGTTTTCCTTTAATCGCGCTGAGTGAAAACCATAGATAATACCCCAGGGCTATAAACAGTATTATAAGGGGAGGCCATTCCCAGGAACTTAGAAGTTCAAAATTTGTATATGGCCCTTCTTTAAATAAATAACCTATCTCTCGTGACTGAAATCCGATATAAAAAATAGTTCCTACTGTGTAAGCTACACCACCCAAAACCACATAACCCATCAAACTAATTAACCACAGGGTTGCCTGAGCAAAACAAAGGATAATAATTGGAAATATCAGGTCAATTTCAAACGGGTAGGGCAAATCAAGAAAAAGAGGTATGCTGGCAACTATAATAAGGAAGGACTGAAGAAGTGCTCCTGGAAGGGGAAACTTAATCTTCTCCGTTATTCTTTCCTCTTTGGTTTCTACGCATCTATTTATGTGAAGTAGAACATCCTGGTAATTTCCCTCGGTTGCATAAACTACCAGTACCCTTCTCCAGCTGTTGTGTAGCGAAATGGTTTTATCTCTCTCATTGGGAATTAATTTAACTAAACCTTTCCAGGGTATAAATGTTGATTC
>QLUP01000109.1 GCA_018725485.1 Candidatus Lithacetigena glycinireducens
GTCTTACAAAGAGCTATATCTAAAACACCTGGATACTAAAGCCATCAAAAATTCTCAGCTTAAAATTGTGATAGATTATTCTTTTGGAACTTCAGTTTTATTTTTCCCCACCATTTTAGGGGATTTTGGCCTAGAAATAGTATCCCTCAATGCTTACATGGATGGCAAAAGAACTGTAAAGTCAGCTACCGAATATTCTGATTCATTGAAGAGGATTTCTTCGGTGGTTAGGTCCCTGGATACTCACCTTGGAATATCATTGGATTCCAGCGCTGAGAAAATATCCGTAATTGATAATTCAGGAGAGATTTATTCGCCTACCAGATTGGTTGCCATAATTACCAGTTTAATCAAAAAATTGCAAAATGATGTTTCCTTAACTCTCCCAATTAATGCTTCTTTTGAACTGGAGGAGTATTTAAAAAAATTAAATATAAATATTACCTTGTCTTCAATTTTACCTAAACATTTTATCAGGGATGCAGAAAAATCTGATTTTGCATCAGACATTTTGGGAGGTTTGATTTTCCCTAAATTTCTTCCTTTCTTTGACGGTTTATATAGCATAGGAAAATTAATTGAGCTCCTCTCTCAAACTAAAATCAATCTTTTACAAATTAAAGAAATTACCCCCAGTAGAGATGCTTTGCATCTGGAAGTACCCTGTCCCTGGGAGTATAAGGGGACGGTAATGAGGAAAATGGTAGAAAGAGCAGGAAATAATGCTGAAATAATTGAAGGTGTCAAAAACCGTGAAAGTGATGGTTATACCCTGGTAATTCCTGATAGTGATAGACCTGTCTTACACCTATATGCCAGTTATAAAGATGAACTTAAAGAGAAAGAGAAAATTGAAGATCTAAAAAGGAGGATCGAACCTTGCGCGAAAGCATAAGTTTCGGTACTTCTGGATGGAGAGGTGTAATTGCTGAGGAAGTTACCTTTCCCCGATTGAGGAAATTAGCTCGAGCTATCACCCGCTACCTGAAAGATAATCAGGAAGATAGTAAGGGAATAGTGATAGGTTATGACACCAGGTTTTTTTCCTCTGAATTTGCTCGAGAAATGGCCTGTGTATGCCTGGAAGAAGGAATAGAGGTTGCCATTAGTGAGAACCCTTCACCTACCCCGGTAATAAGCTATGAGATATTGAGAAGAAAGGCAGGGGGAGGTATTAACATTACCGCCTCTCATAATCCTTATTATTACTCAGGAGTTAAGTTTTCACCCTCCTGGGGAGGACCAGCTGAACCAGAGGTAACCACACTAATTGAAAATAATTATATCCATGCCCTACCTGATAAACCCAGGGAGGATTATGCTTACTGTCTTAAGAAGGGAAAAATTGAGGTTTTTAACCCTATTCCGACCTACTTATCTGCTCTAAGGCAGATTATTCCTTTTCCCCTGGATTTTACTTTCAAGGTCGTTTTTGACCCCTTGTAGGGGACTTCCCTACCCTATTTGGATACCTTATTCAAGGGTAGAAAAAACATCTCTATCATCCATAAAAAACGACCCCCTTTTTGGTGGTCTGGAGCCTGTTCCTTATGAATATTAAATGATTTAAAAAGGCAGGTTAAAAGAAATAGTGCCCTGCTCGGATTGGCCCTTGATGGAGACGCTGACCGCTTTGGTATTATCTCTCATAAGGGAAGATTTATCACTCCCAATGAAGTATTTACCATTTTAGCCTACCACCTGGGTAAAAGAGGTCAGGCAGGCATAGGTAGAACTGTTTCTACTACCAGAATGCTGAATGTTATTGCCCAGCACCACCAGGTAAGTTTATTTGGAACCCCTGTGGGATTTAAGTACCTGGGAGCTTTAATTCGCGATGGTCAAATATATTTAGGTGGCGAGGAAAGCGGTGGATTACCCATAAAAGGTTGGGTCCCGGAAAAAGACGGCATACTGGCAGTTTTATTGGTATTGGGATTATGTGCTGAAAAAAACAGTCCTCCTGCATTTCTAATTGATGATTTATACAACAAATTTGGTAAATTCTATAACCAGAGAGTGGATATTAAATTCTCTGAAACAACTATTTTTGGTTTGAAGATTAAAGAAATAAGCAGAAAAGATGGTTTGTTAATTACCTTCGGTGACTTAAGCTGGTGTTTATTGCGACAATCAGGTACTGAAAATATGATACGGTTCTATTACGAATCCTGTGATAAGACAGTTTTTGAAAATTTTGAGCGCTCAACACTACCTTTCCTTGTATAAAAAACTTTATATCATTAATTAATTATCAAAGGAGGGTTTAGTGAGTTTATTTAAAATTCCCTGGTCTACATTTTCCTCGTTAGTCGTAGTGCTAATTGCAGTGATTATAACTATCATCTGGGCTATCTTTAAAAAGTTTGATGGAGATGACGAGTAATGATTTATTTTATAGTCATCTCATCCTATATGGTCTTCATACTTTCAGTAGGTTTTCTTAGCCGGAGAAATCTTAAAAAACCTGAGGATTTTTACCTTGGCGGTAGAAAGGTCGGGCCCTGGGTAACCGCGCTCTCCTTTTTATCAGCTTATTTCTCTTCAGTCCTCATTATTGGAGGCGGAGCGTTCGGTTATAAATATGGTTTATCCACTCTCTGGATAGGCGCAACCAATGTTTTGCTGGGTTGTTGTTTGCTCTGGATTGTCCTGGGGGAAAGAACCAGGAAAATGACTAAAAAATTAAATACTATGACCATACCTGATTTTTTAGCTGAAAGGTTCAATTCACCTGAAGCTCGCCTTTTTTCTGCCATAATAATTATTCTTTTTATGTTTGCCTACAATGTAAGTATCCTTAAAGGGATGGGTCATATTCTTGAAGTTCTCTTAAATCTACCTTATATCTGGGGGATTATCCTTTCCTGCGCAGCGATGCTGGTTTATGTTTCTCTCGGTGGCTACTTAGCTGTTGTCTGGACCGGTTTCATCCAGGCTATTATTATGATATGGGGGCTTTTACTCCTTACTTTTGCCACTTTAAACCGGGTTGAGGGATTGTCTAACCTTACCTTGAAACTATCCGAGATAGATGTCGGACTGGTGGAATCTCCCGGAATCTGGGGCTTAGGTGGATTACTTTCTTATGCACTAATCGTCAGTTTCGGAGCCTGGGGTATGCCTCAGCTAATTATCAGGTTTTACTCCATTAAAAGTACCAAAGTCCTTAAATTGGGCACTATCGCCGCTACCGTTGGAGGAACCATTGCTTTGCTGCCCTATTTAAATGGCGCTGCATCACGATTGCTTTTTCCCAACCTGACCAATGTAGATTTAGCCATTCCTTCTCTGGTTAAATCGGTTTTATCTCCCTGGGGAGGAGCCCTTTTTGTTTCTGCTGTTCTAGCCGCAGGCATGTCAACTTTTGCTGCCGTTTTGATAATAACTTCTTCCAGCCTGGTAAGGGATATTTTAGAAAAGAGTTTAAAAATTAATTTAAATAATAAAAAAACTATATTATATAATAGCTTGTCTTCTTTCGTAATTGGAATAATCTCCTTGCTCCTGACCATTAAACCCCCCGGGTTAGTTCTTACCCTTACCGCTTTTTCCTGGGCAGTTATTGCTTCCACCTGTTTATGGCCAATCTTATTAGGTTTGTACTGGAAAAGAACAACCAGAGAAGGTGTAATTGCTTCTATGGTTGGAGGTTGCTCTGCTTCTCTATTCTGGATGTATCTGGGTTCTCCGTATAAAATACACGGGTTTATCCCGGGAATCCTGATAGGCCTGGTTCTTATTATAGTAGTTAGTTTGTTTACTGAACCTATGAAAGAAACAGATTTAGAAAGAATATTTTATTAAACCATAGATGGAGAGGTGTAATGAAAAAGAAAGAAATCGCTATTTTTCAAGAAGAGCGTGAAGAACTGAATAAACTGGTAATGAAGTATGGCAAACAAGGGATAAAGAGGTTTTTCAGCTTGGATTCCCAAGTATACCGCGAGGGCGCACTTCCCGTTAAGGTTAAGGAGTTGTTAGGATTAGTTGCCTCCTTGGTCTTAAGATGCGATGATTGTGTCAAATACCATATAATTCGCTGTTTTAATGAAAAGGTTAGTGACCAGGAGCTTGAAGAAGCTTTATCCATAGCCCTAATTGTTGGCGGGTCAATCACCATACCACATCTAAGAAGAGCCTTTAAGTCCTGGAACGAACTAAAGGATACCTAAGGTCGGTTCATTAAGGCTTAAACTCAACTTTATAGGGTTTACCGCCCTG
>QLUP01000011.1 GCA_018725485.1 Candidatus Lithacetigena glycinireducens
CTTATTGACGTAGAACCAGTAATTAGTTCCTTTTTAAGCTTACTTAATGCCCGCCTTTGCAGTCGGGAAACCTGTACCTGGGAAACTCCTAATTTTTTAGCAATGTCGGCTTGTGGTAGATGATCATAAAATCTCCACTCAATAACTCGTCTTTCGTTACCGGGAAGTTTCTCCAGGGCTGCTTTTAAAAATATCCTTTCATCTTCATTTTCCTTATCGTAGGAATTAAAGGAAGCTATTTCATTAAATGGTCTTGATTTTTCATCATCATCATTAAATGTGGCATCCAGAGAAAGGGCATCATAAGAAGCTCCTGCTGACATAGCTTCCATTGCCTCTTCTTCGGTAATCCCAAGTTTAAGGGCTATTTCGCTATACTTGGGAGTTCTTCCTAACTCCTGGGATAACTGGTCAACAGATTTTTGTATTTTTAAACCTAACTCCTGCAATCTTCTCGGTACTTTAATATCCCAGCTTTTATCCCTGAGATACCTTTTCATTTCACCCAGTATGGTAGGAATAGCATAAGAAAGAAAATCTTTTTTTAAAGAAGGGTCAAACCTCTTAATTGCCTGAACTAAACCGAGAAAACCAACCTGTTCCAGATCTTCCTTATTTATATAGGATTTGAATTTACGGGCTAAATAATAGACAATTCCTCCATAATGGCGGACTAAATCCTCCAGAATGCTCTCATTTTTTTCTTTTTTATAGCTGAGCAGTAGCCTTTCTATATCTTCTTTACTTTTCTGCTCTACCTCACCTCGAAGAAGCAGCATGTTTAACTATTCTTACCATTACCCCCCTTCTGGTATTTGTTCTTTCAACATTATCGGTTAAACAATTAAGTAAAATATTGGTAATATCTTGATCTAAAAAGCATGAATACCTCCGGGGAATTTCCATTAATAAGTAAAACACTTCGTCTTCCATTTCATAGGAGATTTTTATAGTTCCACGCCTTACTTCAGTATTAAGTAAGCAACCCATTAACTCAGCCACGGTAAACTTCAAATCTTCAACTTCTTCAAACCCAAGTCCTGCTTGAGTTGCTGCACCCGAAACAAATAACCTGAGCTGGGTTAGAAATGATTCTTCCACGGGGAGAATCAAAAAAGCCTTACTCACTTTTCTTCTTCCAGTATTATTTCTTCTTCGGTCTTTAATATTTCACCGATAACTTTTTTTAGCTCATCAACCTTTTTAACTAACTCGTTCTTAGCAATCTTGCTGGTTTGAACGATTTTTTTCCTGGTATCTTCTCCAGTTTCAGGAGCATATAATACTCCAAATACTCCTCCAATTACCAATCCAGCAACAAACCACCCTAAATTGTTAAATATTCTGTCAGACATTTAATTAACCTCCTTTCTTTTTAATAATTGAAGATACTTTTTTACTTATATCTACTACCATTTTCATAGTGCTCAAAAAATATAAAGCACCTGTTACCTGAGGTAATAGATGGGTAGAAACTCTTACTTTATTCAATATTACCCTGGAATCACGTAAAAGCCCTTTTCCCTCTCTGATTAGTTCCTTACCTTCGTTTTCTACGAAGTAGCTTAATTCTCTGCTGATTTTATCTATCTTTTTTGTCAATATAAAAGTACTCGAGAGAAATACAATCAGCATAATCCATAAGGGAATTCCTACAAAAACAATTAACACCCAGTTATCTACCATTACTAAAACCTCCTTTCATTAACTCTACCACTTTAGGTTGAAAGGAAATAAATTTCCTCAAAATATAAACACAGCTAATACCTATTATAAAACCTAATGTTCCACCAAGCAAGTAGCCGGTATTGGCATTGTCATTCAAATTACCCCCAATTACCACCCCTGTTATTAAAGCAACCGTAGGTATTAAAAAAACGATAGTAGATAACATAAATACAGATTGGTCCGGAATATACACAACCACCCTATCGCCAACAGAAGCATTTTCAAATAAATCATCAGGTAGGTTGGCTTTCAAATTGGGTGTTCTTTTACTGCAACCCCATCCACAACTCTGGCAATTTGAAGATTCCCCAGGAAAGCATTTTACTTCCACTTCTTTATTATTAATAGAAACTACCTGTCCAGATCTATACATTATTAATATGAATAAAGCTACCCGCCGTGCCGTTTGGCTTGAACATTACAAACCTTGTGTCTAAAAAGTGGAATCCATTAGAGTACTTCTGCTGGACCCTGTATATCAGTGTTAAGTTGTATGTCTAGCCTTAACACGTACACGGCAGGATTCCCTGAATCATTATAACACATTTCAGGATTGCCAGGAAAATTAAGTAATGGAAAAAATATTTGTCCTGCTATCTATTGCCATTCTTACCCCTATAAGGTAGGGGTATATACTGTACTGAGGGTTTACTTGAAGGCTGAGGGTACAAATCCATAAGTTTATAAATATTAACCGGCATTTCTTTTTTTACCGGTAAACCAAGTCTTGTAGCATCTTCAAAGGTAATTGGGTGGTCGTGAGTCCACCTTCCTTCAGTCAGTATTTTAGCTAAATCTCTCGCTTTTTCTTCTCCTACCTTATCTTCGAGAAGGTGATGAACTTTTGTTTCTACCTGGTATAAGGCTTTCCGGGCTATATCTGCAAGTATGAGAATCTTGTCTGATATATCCTGCGGTTCTTTCAAATCCAGAACTCTTACCAGGGAAGCTGCCGGATAGTTACCAATCTGTGGGTCCACAGGCCCAAGAACTGCGTTTTCGTCCATCACTATTTCATCAGCAGCCAGGGCAATCATAGTTCCCCCCGACATAGCATAGTGAGTAATATACATCGTTACTTTAGCAGGATGTTTTTTTAAAGCAAAGGCTATTTGTTCTGAAGCCAGAGTAATTCCTCCAGGTGTATGTAATATTAAATCTATGGGCATTTCGGGAGAAGTCAGCCTTATAGCTTTTAGTATCTGTTCGGAATCTTCAATGCTAATGTACCTGAAAACTGGAATACCTAAAAAACTAACAGCTTCCTGCCGGTGTATCATAACGATTACCCGGGAATTTCTTTCTTTTTCTAACTTGCTTATAAAATTAAATCTTCTAACAGATAGAATGCTTTTTTGCATTACCGGGATAAAGAAACTGATAATTAGGATTGCCAAAAATATCATATAAAAATCCATAAGTTACCTCCTCTGAGAATTTTTTATTGGTAAAGCCCAGATATATCCAGCTATGAAACCTCCCACATGTGCCCACCAGGCCACACCCCCTTCAGAAACTACACCCAAACTGGAAAAGCCATATATCAATTGAATAATGAACCATAAACCCAGAAAGATATAGGCTGGTAGAGCAACCACTGTAATAAACAATCCTAGTGGTACCAAGGTAAGGATTTTAGCCCTGGGGAAAAGCACAAAATACGAGCCTATAACTCCTGAAATAGCACCACTTGCTCCTATAAGCGGTAGGTTGGAGTTTAAATCTAAAACTGTATGTGTCATAGTTGCCACTACCCCGGCAGTCAAAAACATAACTATAAAGTTTATATGCCCTAATCTATCTTCCACATTGTCTCCAAAAACCCAGAGAAAAAGCATATTTCCCAGAAGATGTATAAAACCTCCATGAATAAACATGGAACTAAACAGGTCTAATAGAGAGATATTTGAGGGGATAAATCCGAACTCCATAATAAAAGCCATATATTCTTTAGATGAAAGGGAAAGCATAAAAAGATAAACAGCAATATTTAAAAACATTAGACCGATATTAAAAATACAAAATGTTTTTGCTGGTATATTATCTTTTAAAGGAATCATCTATTGGTAAAATCTCTGTTTTAAAGCTTCAAAAAGTATAACAGCTGTAGCTACCGAAACATTCAAGCTTTCTATTTTCCCCAGCATAGGAATCTTTACCAGAAAGTCGCATTCTTTAACTATATTATCTCTAAGTCCCTTGCCTTCACTACCAACAACCAGGACTAAGGGTATTTTTAAATCTGCTTTAAAATATTCCTTATCGCTTTCCATATGTGCACCCACAATCCAGAAACCTTTCTTCTTAAGATTTTTTAATGATGCCAGAAGATTTTTCACCCTGACAATCTTTAAGTGGAATATAGCACCTGTGGAAGCTTTGACTACTGCTCCGGTTATGGGTGCAGTTCTCCTCTCACTCATAATAACACCACTTACCCCTGCACCCTCAGCAGAGCGCATAATCGCACCTAAATTATATGGGTCCACTATTTCATCTAATACCAGAATTATGGGGTAAGATAATTTTAATGATTCTGCCAAAATCTCTTCTATATCAGAAAAAGGGAAAGTTGAAGTTACAGCGATAATTCCCTGGTGATGTCTTGAACCGCAGGTAAAAGAAAGAGTATCCTCACTTACCCTTCTTAAGGGGATGCCACGAGCTTTTATTTCTCGCACAATATTATCGTTAAAATGCTTACTCAGGTAAACTTCCTCAATATATTTACCAGCTTTAAGAGCTTCGCTTACTACTTTTCTACCGAATATTATTTCTCTTAGTATTTCGGTAGAATCTTGTTCCATAGGAGGAATCCTGAATAATTAAGCCTAAATCCATCAAAGATGTTCTAATCTGGTCAGCTTCATCGTATTTTCCATTTTCCCGCCTATCCTGTCTATAACTTAAAATCAGCTCAATTATTTTTCTAACTTCTTTATCTTCTTCCACTTTTAAACCTAATATTTCCAGGGCTAAAACTATCTCTTCTAATACTTTACCCAGTATTAACTGAGACCCACCTTTTATCAGGTTAAGGTCATTTAAAAACTGAAACAACACCCCTAAAGAACCAGCATAGTTAAAATCATCAGCTAAATGTTCTTTAAATCTGGTAATAAAGCTATCTAATGCTTGCAAAATACCCTGATCCTCAGGATGCTCTGCACTACTACCCTGGTCTATCATCATTTTGAAATGGTAATAAGAATCTTTTAATTTAAGAAGTGTTTCAGCTCCCTCATTTAAAAGCTCGGGATAAAAATCCATCGGACTGCGATAATGAGATTTCAGGAGGGTGATTCTAACAACCATCGGATCGTAAATCTCTAATACTTTTTTTAGAGAAATCACATTCCCTACCGATTTAGACATCTTTGACTCTCTAAGATTAAACAATCCTGAATGCATAAAATACCTGGCATAAGGAGATTCTCCAGAGTACGCTTCAGATTGAGCTATTTCATTTTCATGGTGAGGAAATACTAAATCCTGTCCTCCTCCATGAATATCAAAACCCATACCCAGATATTTTAAATTCATAGCAGAACATTCAATATGCCAACCTGGTCTGCCCGGTCCCCAGGGGCTATTCCAGTAAGGTTCAGAGGGTTTGGCAGATTTCCATAAAGCAAAATCGAGGGCATCCTCTTTAATTTCATTAGCTTCCATTCTAACTCCCGATTTTAGTTCTTGAAGTGATTGACCACTTAATTTTCCATAAGCAGGAAAGTTTCTAACCCTGAAATATACATCACCCTCTATCTCATAGGCAAAACCTTTTTTCACCAGTACTTCAACCATTTCAATAATTTCCGGGATGTGTGCAGCAGCTCTGGGATAAAGAGATGCAGATTTAATATTTAGAGCCTTCATATCCTCAAGACAGGATTCAATATATCTCTCAGCTAAAAATTGGGGGTGCTCACCAAGTTTATTGGCTTTAGAAATAATCTTATCGTCAATATCTGTAAAGTTTAAGAGATAAGTAACCTTATTACCATAAGTTTCTAATACCCTCCTTATAACATCAAAGGTAATAAAAGTTTTAGCATGCCCGAGATGAAGGTGGTCTTGAGGTGTTAAACCGCAAACATACATACTAACTTCACCAGAACGCTTACTCTGGAAATTTTCCTTTTTTCGGGTTAAAGAGTTATAAATTAAAATAGTGTCTTTCATCCTGCCTTCATTTAATCCATAGCTGGAGGCAATAGAGGGTCGGGTTGGATAGTATCATTCGGTGGTTTAACAGGGTAAAGACCATTTTGGATTTCATTTTCACCCCGATTGAAAAAATGATTATATAATGCTGCCCCAAATAGAAGAGCCATCAAAACAGTGATTAATACTAAAGCAGTAATTACTTTCTTAAAAAAAGTATTATTGTTTTTCATGATTTGTAAGTATAGCATCTAACCTTTCTAAAACTTTATCTCTTCCCAAAGAAGATATTATGATATTTAATTCCACCCCTTTTTCTTCGCCCGTCAGGGTTTTTCTGATTAAAGGCAGGTATCCCTTCTTAGGCAACCCGAGCTTTTGCGATAGGTCGTTCAGGAAATTGTTAGCTTCGTCAAAACTAAAGTCTTCTTTCCACAGGGAAACATCCTTTCTTACTCCATCAAGGACTTCTCTTTCCGAAGGTGATATAGAAAATAATTCGGGAGACTTAAAGTAAAATCTGATTCTTGCTGGCAACTCTTCCAACCTATGAAGACTGCTTTTAATAGAGCTAATTAACTTCCTGAGTCTATTATCATTTTTATCAACCTGGTAGTCAGTTCTTATAAGGTAAGGCAGTGAAATATCAAAAATCTCTTTTTCATTCAGGTTGGAAATGTGGTAATGGTTTACCCATCTGAGTTTCTCATCGTCAAAAATAGCAGGACTTTTACCAACTCGGCTTAAATCAAATACTCTTATCAGCTCTTCTAAATCAAATAGTTCTCTTTCATCTCCGGCTGACCATCCTAATAATGCAAGGTAGTTGGTAATTGACTGGGGTAAGTAACCCATCTCACGGTATTCGTGAACTCCCATAGCACCATGCCTTTTACTTAATTTTGACTTATCTTTTCCCAATACCATGGGGAGGTGCCCAAAGTATGGCGTATTCCACCCTAATTCCTGATAAACAACTATCTGTCTTGGTGTATTGCCATGGAGGTGGTCTTCACCTCTTATTACATGGGTTATTTTCATCAAATAATCATCAATTACCACAGCAAAATTATAGGTCGGTGTTTTATCGCTTCTCTGGATTATAAAATCATCGAGATCCTGATAGGCAAAAGTAAGGTTCCCTCGAATAATATCTTCAACAATTATTTCTCCCTGTAAGGGGGTTTTAATCCTGATAGCCGGTACAATGCCTTTTTCCATCAACCCTACTCTTTCAGCATTGCTTAGCTCCCTGCATCTCCGGTTATAACGGGGAATAGCTCCTCTAACTAAAGCTTCCTCCCTCTCTTTCTCTAAATAATCCGCTGAACAAAAGCATTCATAAGCTTTATTCTCTTTTAATAGTGCTTGGGCATACTCCTGATAAATAGCAAATCTTTCAGACTGCCTGTAGGGAGCATAAGAGCCGCCTATATCAGGTCCTTCATCCCACTTAAGTCCCATCCATAATAAATCTTCCATTATAGCTGTTTCATATTCTTTTTTACTTCTTGTGGGGTCTGTGTCTTCAATCCTTAATACAAAAACACCTTTTTCTTTTCTGGCAAATAACCAGTTAAAAATTGCGGTTCTTGCGGTTCCCAGATGTAAAAAACCGGTGGGGCTCGGCGGAAACCTAACTCTAATGTTACTCATCAGTTGTTTTCTCCTTTAACATGCAGACTGCATAAGCTTCCATTCCTTTTTTCCTGCCAATAGGGCCCAAACCCTCGCTGGTAGTAGCCTTTACATTAATTTTACTGCAATCTATTTCTAAAACCCGAGAAATATTATTTTTCATAATTTCATAAAAATCCTTCAAAACCGGTGACTCAGCAACAATAGTTATGTCAATGTTTAATACAGAATAATTATTTTCCAGAAAATTTTCCTTTATCTTATTTAAAAGAATAAGACTTGATATATTCATATATTCTTTTTCACCGGGGGGGAACAATAATCCAATATCTCCTTTTCCCATAGCACCCAACAGGGCATCCATCAGCGCATGTATTACTACATCAGCATCTGAGTGCCCTTTTAAGCCTTTATAGTAGTTAATTACCTGGCCTCCCAGGGTTAATCGCCTTCCTTTTTTTAAAGGGTGAATGTCATAACCAAAACCAACTCTCATTTTTTATTTCTTCCGAGTAAATATTCAGTAAAAGCAAGGTCCTCTTTAATAGTAACCTTTATGTTTTCGGGATCCCCGGGTACGGGGTAAACAGAATATCCAGCTGCATAAACCAGCGAACCTTCATCAGAAAAACCTTCCCAGTTTTCAACTCGTTGATAGGCAGTTCTTAACAAATCCTTTTTAAAACCCTGCGGGGTTTGCACTAATCTTAAACATTCCCTGCTCAAAGAATAAGTAAGCCTTCCCTCAAAATCAACCACCGCTACCTTGTCAAACACATTTAATACAGGAACTGCACATCCTTTTTCTTCTGTGGTACCGAGTATGTTTTGTATTAAATTATAAGATACAGCTGGTCTTGCTCCATCGTGGATTAACACCATCTCCACTTCCTCGCAGATCGATTGAAATCCATTGTATACGGAAATAGCCCGTGTTCTACCGCCCTCCTCTATTCTTAAGTCCTTCTCGCAGTAGTTTATGGGTAAAACTTTACCGAATAATTCCATTTCTCCTTCAGGTACTACTACCACAATCGGGTTTAAACCTGGATATTTAATAAAATTCCTCAGGGCATAAAGAATAAGAGGTTCATCCTTAATGAATGATAGTAGCTTCTTTTCCGGGGATAAATATCTGAGCCCAAGACCTGCTGCAGGAATAATGACGCCAGTTTTCATTACTTTCATTTAGGTTTTGCGAATATCATCTTTCCTGAAGATGTCTGTAAAATACTGCTTACTGTGACTTCAATTGACCTTCCCAGGTATTTTTTTCCATCTTCAACTACAATCATAGTGCCGTCATCCAGATATCCTATTCCCTGAGCATATTCTTTCCCTTCTCGAATAACTGCTACATTCAAATCTTCTCCTGGAAGAACCTGTGGCCTTAAAGCATAACTTAACTCGCTCAGGTTTAGTACCCTGATACCCTTTAGTCTTCCAATACGAGTAAGGTTGTAATCGTTGGTGATTAACACCCCTTTGAACTGCCTTGCTATTTCCACCAAAACCTCATCCACGCTAAGCAAAGCCTTTTTTGTCTCCACTACCTCAATGGGAAGCATCCTACTTTCTTTAACAGCGTTCAAAGTATCCAGTCCCCTTCTTCCACGAGCTCTTTTAAGATAATCTGTTGAGTCAGCAATTTTTTGGAGTTCACTTAGTACTACTCCAGGGATGACAATTATTCCTTCCAGGATTCCTGTTTGTAGAAACTCATTAAGTCTACCGTCAATGATAGCGCTGGTATCAATAATAAAGTATTTCAAAAAGCTCTTTTTATCAGTTTTTGCTGGTGATAAAGTTTGCTTTATTTCAGCTCTTTTTTTCCAGGAAATGTAAGCTCCTAATAAAGAAAGAGTAATTATCAGAAGAGCTTTTAAGTATTCACCAACCACAGGGATTAACTGTAAAAAAGGGAAAAAAAGTAAGGAAATAGAAGCTCCTGCAAATAATCCAAAAATGAAAATCAATATGTCGACTACTGAAAAATTACTAAAAAGCTGGTCAAGTTTTGGTAAAAACCATCTCAAAAACTTTGACAGATAGATTGCTATTAAGGATCCAACCAGAATACCTGCAAAACCACCCAGTACTGCTGTCATAAATTTGTTATAGGGTAGTTTGATATAGTCGCTGTAAATATATCCCAGACTTGCCCCGCTTATAGTAAATAAAATAATTACAAAAATCTTTAAAACTGTTAAAACTTTGTTTTCCATAAGGCCACCCCTTTAGGATGTAAATATTTTTTTTAATCCCCGGATTTCCTTTATAATTTTAACCTGTAAACCCGAATTTTTAAAGTCTGAATTAGGTTCATCAGGTATAATCACCTCCTTATATCCTCGCTTTAATAGTTCTCTTAACCGTCTCTCCAATTGCGATACTTTTCTTACTTCACCCTGAAGACCTACTTCTCCAATAAAGAACTTTATCTTATCAGTGGTGCTTTCATAATAACTGGAAAGTAAAGCCGCAATAATAGCCAGGTCAGCAGATCTGTCTTTAATATTAAGGTTACCCGTAGTACTAATATATACATCTGACTTTGCCAGGTTTAACCCGCATCTCCTATCAACAACCGCTAATAACTGCAGGGCCCGGTTAAAATCTACTCCGGAAAATACTCTTCTGGGATAAGGGGAAAAAGTAGGGGATATGAGCGCTTGAATCTCTGCCAGGTACAACCTGCTTCCTTCTAAAATTATGGTCATTGAAGTTCCCGGAAGGAAGGAAAATTCCCCCATACCAGCTTCCAACTCGTAATCAGATACAGCTTTAAAACCATTTTCTTTCATCTCCAGGAAAGCAATTTCAGATGAAGAACCAAAACGATTTTTAGTAGCCCTGAGCATCTTCAAAGGACTATGAGTTTCACCTTCTAAATAAAGCACTACATCAACCATGTGTTCGAGAGTTTTAGGACCGGCTATAATCCCTTCCTTGGTAATATGACCTACGATAATCAGTGGGATATTCCTTTCTTTGGCTATCCTGATTAAAATCTGGGCACATTCTCTAACCTGAGAAATGGTTCCTGCTGAACTGGGAATGGCTGTGCTTTGTATAGTCTGGATAGAGTCAACAATTATAGCTCCGGGGTTAAGAGTTTCCACATCCTCTACAATATTTTCTAGGTAGGGTGTGTATTTAAAATAAATATTATTTAAATTAATCCCCACTCTTCTTGCCCTGTCCACCAACTGCTCTTCGATTTCTTCCCCTGAAAAATATATGACCGGGTCAACTTTAGCCAGTTCGGGTAAAAAAGATAATAACAGGGTTGATTTACCTATACCAGGTTCTCCGCTTATAAGTATTGAAGAACCAGAAACGATACCACCTCCCAGAACATTATCAAAATTACTGAAACTCGTTTTTATTCTTTCGTTTTTTACGGTTAATAACTCTTCCGCTTTTCTGGGAGATTGTCTTTGAAGCGATGTTTTCTGCCCTTCTATTATATTTACCCTTTCTAAAGTATCCCAGCTACCACAAGTAGGACATTTTCCGGACCACTGAATGCTGCTATATCCACATTCACGACAGAGATAATCAATTTTTGACTTTTTCATAACTGCTCGCTTTTTTTCTGAACGATATTTCTTCTCCTTCTAAATCAACCAGAATAGTATCATCAGCATGGAAAGAAGATTTTAGTATTTCTTCGGATAAGGGATCTTCTATAAGTTTCTGAATCTTTCTCCTTAAAGACCTGGCACCATACTCTTTATCATAACCCCAATCAGCTAACTTCTCTTTCAACTCCTTGGAAAAAACAATACTAAACCCTTGTAAAGCTAACTCTGTTTCTACTCGAGATAGCATTATATTTACAATTTCCAGCATATTTTTGGGGGATAAAGGTTTGAAAACTATAATATCATCAATTCTGTTCAGGAATTCAGGCTTAAAAGAATTTTTTGCTTCTTCAAGCATCCTATCCCTCATCTTTTCATAGTTCTCTTCCTGACTTATAAAAGATTTAAACCCAGGAGCGGTATTTTTAAAGATTTTTCCCGTCCCCAGGTTTGAAGTCATAATAATTATTGTGTTGGAGAAAGATACCACCCGACCCTGACCATCGGTCAACTTTCCATCATCAAATATTTGTAGAAGAATATTAAATACCTCTACATGTGCTTTTTCAATTTCATCGAGAAGTATCACCGAGTAAGGTTTTCTCCTTATGGCTTCTGTCAGTTGTCCACCTTCTTCGTAACCTATATAGCCAGGCGGAGCACCGGTTAAGCGGGAAACCGTATGCCTTTCCATAAACTCTGACATATCCAGCCTTACCATCTGCCCCTCATCTTTAAAAAGCGTTTCTGTCAATGTCCTGGCAAGTTCTGTCTTGCCAACACCGGTAGGTCCTAAAAACATGAATACTCCCAGTGGTCTTTTGGGATCTTTAAGACCGGTTCTGGCTCTTCTAACAGCTTTGGCTACAATTCTTATGGCTTCTTCCTGGCCAACAACCCTTTTTCTCAAGGTATCTTCTAAGGAAAGTAGCTGTTTTTGCTCTTCTTCCAATAAGCGAATCAGGGGAATCCCTGTCCATAAAGATACTACCTGAGCAACATCTTCCGCATTTACCAGGCTCTGGCTTCCTGCTGACTTTCTCTTCCAGCTATTCCTAAACTCCTGATACTTATCCAATAACTCTTTTTCCTGGTCTCTTAACCTTTTAGCCTCTTCATCATTCTGGGTAGAAACAGATTGCTTTTTCAGCTGTTGAATACCGCTAAGTTCCTTTTCAACTTCCTTTATTTCCGGAGGAATATCTTCTCCCCGAAGGTAAACTCGGGTACAGGCTTCATCCAGAATATCAATAGCTTTATCAGGTAAATATCTATCTTTAATATAACTACTGCTTAATCTGGTTGCTGCAGTAATAGCTTCGGGAGAAATATGAACCTGATGGAACTCTTCGTATTTAGAAGCTAATCCAGTAAGAATTTCCAAAGTTTCTGCTTCTGTAGGTTCCATAACCTGAATAACCTGGAACCTACGCTCAAAGGCTGGATCTTTCTCCATATGCTTTTTATATTCCGTAAGAGTGGTTGCCCCAATACACTTTATATCCCCTCTAACCAGGAAAGGTTTCAAAATGCTGGCTGCATCCAAAGCACCTTCAGCAGCTCCAGCTCCTACCAGTGTATGAATTTCATCAACAAATAAAACAACTTTTCCACTCTGCTTTTGTACTTCCTCTATAAGATTTTTTAGTCTTTCCTCAAACTCTCCCCGATATTTAGTACCAGCAATCAGTCCTGTTAAGTCAAGAGCCAACAGGCGCTTGCCTCTTAGTTTTTCTGGAACTAAATTTTTAGTGATTCTGGTCGCTAAACCTTCTACTATTGCTGTCTTCCCCACTCCAGGCATCCCCAGCAGTATCGGGTTATTCTTAGTTCTGCGTAAAAGTACCTGAATAATCCTTTCCATTTCCTTCTCTCTACCTATAACCGGGTCAAGCTTATCTTTTATGGCCATTTGAGTTAAATCCCTGGAAAACCTGTCTAACATGGGTGTTTTACTTTTAGTCTTTATAGTTTCCTGGTTATCACCTACCAAAGAGAGGATTTTATCTTTTACAGCATTATAGGTTATATTTTCTTCTTCCAGAATTGCCGATAGTTGTCCACCCTGATCAAGTATTCCTAAAAGTAAGTGTTCTGACCCAATTGCTTCACTCCCCAGGTAGTCTGCCTCCCTTCTGGCTGATTCCAGGACCAGGTCGCTGGTGCGCGAAAACTCCCGGTAATTACCAGAAAAAGTGGGCTTAATATTGTAAGGAGGCATAAGTCTTCTTAATAGGTTATCTACATCAACATTTAAATCTCTTAGAGCAATTACTGCAACAGAGCCTCGGTCTTGAAGAAGAGAAAGAAAAATATGGATTGGTTCCACATAGGAATGACCCCATTGACGGGAGAGGTCCTGGGCTATACTTAAGACCTTTTTAGCTCGCTCCGTAAACCTTTTACTGTTATACAAGCTTAACCTCCGGCAAAATAGCAGCAGGTAACGAAAAAATTACCTTACCCTGAGTTTACCCATTTTTAAGCTTCTTCTTCTTTGCTAGCCTTGGTTTCTGCTATGATCTTCTCTTGAATATGTGCTGGTACTTCTTCGTATCTGAAAAAATCATAGGAAAATGAACCTCTTCCCTGGGTTATAGATCTCAAAGAAGCTCCGTATCTCAATATCTCAGCAAGAGGTACCAATGACTCAATTTTTCTCAAATTTCTTTCTTCACCTATACCCAGTATGCGCGCTCTACGAGTATTCAAATCTGATATAACATCACCCATAAATGTTTCAGGTACAACTACGAAAAGCTTAACCATCGGTTCTAAAATTTGAGGTTTTGCTTGCAGCATACCTTTTTTTAAAGCCATCTGACCTGCTATTTTAAAAGAAATATCTGAGGAATCCACCTCATGATACGAACCATCAAAAAGGGTAACTTTTATATCTACTATAGGGAAACCTGCCAGCACTCCTTCATGCAAAGATTCACGAACACCTTTTTCCACTGAAGGAACATATTGTTTGGGTACAGAACCACCAAAAATTTCTTCATCAAAGATGAAACCATCACCCCTGGGTAAAGGTTGAATTCTCAGAAAAACATGCCCAAACTGACCCCTACCACCACTTTGTTTCTTATGTTTATATTCGCTTTCAACTTTGGCAGAAGCGGTTTCTTTATAAGGTATCTTTGGCTCTTCAAGTAGAACTTTAGCTCCAAATTTTGATTGGAGCCTGTCAATCATAGCTTCTAAGTGAACTTCACCCATACCTTTTATCAAAACCTGATTGGTAGTAATTTCTCTTTCTACACTCAGCGTTGGGTCGCTTAGAAGCATTTTTTGTAAAGCACCACCTAATTTATCTTCGTCTCCCTTACTTAGTGGTTTTACTGCTAAGATTGCCATAGGTGAAGGATATTTCACGGAATCATACAGTAGAGAGTTGTTTTTATCTGATAAGGTGTCATTAGTGTGGGTGTCTTGAAGTTTAGTCACAATTACTATATCTCCAGCAAAAACTTCCTCTACTACAGATTGATTTTTACCCCTCAAACGATAGAGCTGGCTAATTTTCTCCTCTTTGTTTTTGTTAACATTTACCACCACGCTATCAGGGGTCAACTTACCCGTTTGAACCTTTAGATAATTTAGCTGACCAACATAAGGGTCAGCAACTGTCTTAAAGACAAAGGCACTGAAGGGCTTATTCACATCAGTGTTAACCTGGACTTTTTCACCTGTACGAGTGTTGGTAGCCATCATGACCTTGTGGTGAGCATCAGGGAAAGCTTTAAGGTAATGAAGTGTCCTTCGTAAACCAGCAAGGTTTGCGGCTGAGCAGGCCAGAACAGGAAAAATTCTTCTTTCCTTAATACCTACCTCTAAAGCTTTAATTAACTCAAAAGTTTCAATATCCTGGCCTTCAAGATATTTATTCAGCAAATCATCATCCAGTTCAACCAGCTTTTCTACTAATAGTTCACGCATAATCTGAAACTCTTTTTTCTGTAAATCAGTAATCTCCAGGGTTGTTTCCTCTTTACCTTTGGGAATACCAAATGATTCTTCTACGAGGAAATCATAAATACCCTTGAAAGTTACTCCCTCACCAATAGCTCCAACTAACGGAATTACAGATGTGCCAAAAGTTGCTCTCAATTCTTCAAAATTCTTAAAGAAATTAGCGCCTTCCCTTTCCATTTTATTGATTAAAAATATTAAGGGTAGGTTATTCTCCTGGGCATACCCCCATACTTTCTCAGTTCCAACCTCCACTCCGGAAGTACCGGAAACAACCACTACCGCTCCATCACTAATGTGCAATCCTGCTTTTATATCTCCAATAAAATCATCAAATCCTGGTAAATCGATTAGATTGAGTTTGAACTCTTCTAAGTTAATAGGTAATATTGAAAGATTTATACTGTTTCTTCGTTTTATTTCATCCGCATCGTAATCAGAAACGGTGTTTCCCTCATCTACTCTACCAAGACGATCTACAAGGCCGTTTAAATATAAAAATGCTTCTGAAATAAATGTTTTACCTGCTCCTGCATGAGAGGCCAGGCATATATTTTTAATGGTACTTTCGCCTTTCATATATAAAAAGACCTCCAAATTTTTCTTTATTTTAACATATAACAATAAATGTTAAACACTTACTTACTTTGATTGTCAACCCAAAATAGAAATGTCCTGTTTTATGTTATTGCCTCAATAAAGTTTTTGGGTTCATGTAATTCAGAAACGCTCTGAATTATTTGATTCTATTACCGTTCCTTTTAAAACACCCTTGAATTTTATGCGCTCTCCTTTGGAAGGTAGATTATCAGTCTTGATAG
>QLUP01000110.1 GCA_018725485.1 Candidatus Lithacetigena glycinireducens
ATACATAGAATTTTACCATGAAATGCCTGCCGCTGCAAATAATCTTTTCCCTTATTAGCTTTCCGAAAGTAACTCCACCAAAACGACTAACAGTTCTGCTTTTGTTTTCGCCTGCATAATCCGGTTACGCACAACAGCCGCCCTCGGAATTCCTTTAAAGTACCAAGTTAAGTGTTTCCTCATTTCCCGCACACCGCTGTACTCTCCTTTATGATTCACTGCCAAATCCAGATGACGCTTAGCAAGCACTATCCTTTCAGCAGTAGTTGGCTCTGGCAACAAGTTACCGCTTGCTAAGTAATGAATCGTTCTCTTCAACAACCAAAGGTTGCCTAGCGAGCCACGCCCGATCATCACCGCGTCACAACCGGTTTCGCACAGCATTCTCTTAGCATCCTCGGGCTGCCCAATATCGCCATTGCCCACGACTGGAATTTTTAAAACTGCTTTAACATCAGTGATAGCGCGCCAATCAGCCTTACCGCTGTAGCCCTGCTCCCTAGTCCTGCCGTGAACAGTTACAGCAGCGGCGCCTGCTGCTTCAACAGCCTGTGCCACTTCTATAACATTGACCGATTGCTCATCCCAACCCTTGCGCATCTTAACAGTAACTGGCACTTTTGTCATCCTACAGACAGCCTTCACAATGGAATACGCTTTCTTCGGTTCGCGCATCAAGGCACAACCCTCACCTTTGCCCGTCACCTTTTTAACTGGGCAACCCATATTGATATCAAACAAGTTTGGTTCCATGAACTCACAAACGGACACAGCTTCCGCAAAAACTGCCGGCTCACTGCCAAATAATTGAATACCAAGAGGTCTTTCCTCTTCAGAAAAACGGGCAAGCGTCAAAGAATGCTTGGGGGCAGATATTACACCTTTAGCGCTAATCATTTCAGTATATACTAGGGCGCAGCCCATCTCTTTTGCCAATAAACGAAACGGACCGTCTGTCACACCAGCCATGGGAGCCAGAACAACCTGGTTTTTTAAAAAAATATTGCCAATTTCCATAGCCTTCTCCTTACTGCAAGAGAATTAAAATCCTCTTAACCAGGATACACGCAATATAACAAAGGACACAATATTAAATGTGCAGGAGAGCATAATAAAATTTTCTGCTCTGAAAACTGATTTTTTCTTTCTGCTAATGCCGCCGTCAAAGGCGATAGTACGAAGATCTGTTCACTACAAAAAGCAAATAAATAAGCATCCTTTTCAGACGCTTATTTATTTGCGCTAAAAACTGCTTTTTACTCCTCGCAGCAAAAGCCGCAGGATTCCCTGCTAATCTACTTGCCTAGCCGCTATTCACTTCCGGCAACACAAAAAGTTCTTCCGGTGAAACTTCTAGCACGCGCGCAAACTTTCTGAGCAAATCAACGCGCGGATACTTAGCTCCCCTTTCAATTGTAGACAGCATGCTGACAGAAATTCCTGACGCATTAGCTAAATCATCCTGCGTAAGACGCTTCAATCTTCTGAGAGCGCGCAAGCGCTTCCCTAATAACTCAGACACAAGCATCCCTCCCGCGTTCTCTCTTCGACATAAAAACAAAAAATCCTTTCTTCCTCACCATTTTTTGCTGAGCAGGCTCTCGGCGACGCCTGTGCAAGAAAGAGTCGCATAATTTCCTGCTATTTAACCTCCAGTAAACCTGCTATTGGAATCAAACTCTTGATTGTGGTTCCTTACCCCACCGCAGATTCTATTTGAATTTGTCCGCACAAGAGTTTAGCCCGCTCATTCATTCCCGCTAAGCCTAGCTTGCCGGCTCGGAGTAAATCACCAATAAGCTTACGGTCGAAACCTTTACCTTTATCGCTCACTGAAATTTCAATACAATCAGCAGAAAACTCAATCTGAACATGGGCTTCAGCAACCTCAGCATGTCTAATTACATTCCGTAATGCTTCCTGTACAATCCTAAAAAGAGTAACCCGAACTTCCGGTCGTAAAAATATTTTATCGCCTAGGACACTAAGACTGATGTTGATCCCATGAGTACGGCTGAGCTCTTCAATATACCATTCGACTGATGGAATTAAGCCAAGATCATCAAAATTGAGGGTCTTAGATCACGACTAAATTGGCGAACTTCCTGCAAAATTTCTTTAACCTGTTCAACCATACCGTATAGAAAACGGGAGTCTGAGACAATAAGATGTTTGCTCGACAAGAGAAACTTCTCCAGTTGGTGCATAATAACTATCAGAGACTGTGCCGTGCTGTCATGTAGCTCACGACTAATCCGAAGGCGCTCCTCTTCTTGGACTCGAGTGATATGGCGAATATAATATTCAAGATTCTCCTGCATTTTTCTCTCTTCAGTAATATCTTTGGCAATATGCTGAAAGCCTTGTGTCTTGCCTATTTGCAGCAAGTTAGTAGTCACCTTAAGGATTATTTCCTGCCCTTGGCTATTAATAATTGTCTGATCATAAGACCATTCCTTAGGCAGCCCTGCCCAAAGTTGTTTGCGAACAGTTTTTGCTTTAGATAAACTATTTTGTGGAATCCAGGCAAAGATATTTTTTCCGCTAAGCTGGGACAAATCCCCTCCCAGCATATTAAGAAAAGCCCTATTTCCTGAGATAATATTGCCTTCTAAATCTTCTAGCCAGATAATGTCACTAGTCTTTTCAAAGATTTCGCGATATTGGTTTTCCGCCCGCCGAAGTTTCTC
Organism: Candidatus Lithacetigena glycinireducens; assembly: GCA_018725485.1. Classification (GTDB taxonomy): domain Bacteria; phylum Coprothermobacterota; class HKB111; order HKB111; family HKB111; genus Lithacetigena; species Lithacetigena glycinireducens. Next base: position 2,691 of record QLUP01000110.1, read on the forward strand.
TCGCATCATTTTCTGCTTATCAGAGAGAGAAACATTTTCAACCGCTAGACTTAGCTGTGCAGCCAAAGTTTCCAGCACAAAAATTTCCTGTTGGGTAAAAGTCCGTTGCGACCTGCTAAATACTGCAAGAGTCCCTATAATTTTATTACAGGAAATTAACGGCATAATTACAGTAGCACAAATTTTTTCTGCTTGCAATGCCCCTTCTAATTCATGCTCCAGCTGACCTGCATAAGCATACAAGGGCTCCCCTGTTTTTGCCACAGTGCCGTTTAACCCTTCCCCTATTTGGATTGGCTGTTGCTTAACAAGCTCTTTAGACAATAACCCTTTGTCAAACAACAAAGTTAGCCATCCTGTCTCTTCCGCGAGAGAAAAGATTGCTACTGCATCTATAGCCAGCTTCTCAAGAATAAGCTCAAGACCAATTTTAACGACACCTTCACTGTCCTGGCAGGATACTACACGCTGAAAATACAGACTAAGAGCAGAAATTTGGTTAACCATGTTAAGCCTTACCAATTATTTCTACATCTTTGAGATTAATCATCCCTTGTTTAAGTGCAACCAAAATTGCTTCCGTCCTAGAGCTTACTTTCAGCTTACTGAAAATACTTGCCAAATGCGCTTCCACAGTCCGCTTACTAACGTGCAGTCTTTTGGCAATTTCCTGATTTCTCAAACCATTTGCCACCATAAAAAGCACCTCCAATTCACGGTTAGTTAATACATCCGCATTATTTCCGTCTCCACATTTGTTGATCCGGCTAAACTTCTGCATTACTTTTAGAGCTATCGAGGGATAAAGGACAGGTTCTCCCCTTGCTACGCTACGGATGGCACGAATCAATTCTTGGCAGCCTACATCCTTTAACAGGTAACCAGAAACGCCGGCTTCTAGCAAAGCAAAGACGTACTGGTCATAATCGTATGCCGAAAGAATGAGTATTTTAGTACCAGGACTACACTCTCTAATGCGGCGCGTTGCTTCAATACCATTTAAGCGCGGCATATTAACATCTAGGATTACCACATTAGGTTTAAAGCGTCGCGCTGCCTCCACTGCACTTTCCCCGTCTGCTGCTTCACCCACAACAATAAAATCTTCCTGTTCTTCCAAAAGTTTGCGAATACTTTCACGAAGCACTACATGGTCATCAGCTAGCAGAATGCTAATCTTATTCAAAATCTTATCTCCCCCTTAAATCAGAAAAACAATCCTTCTTGGCGAGGGAGGCACCCCTGCAGTCCAGAGGTGCCTCAGCAAAATTCACTCTTGATTATCTATCTATTAATTGGAATGCTCTTTTGATGCTTATTTTCTTGATTAATAGGCAGATCTCCTTCTTTCTCTCCCAAAGTATTCCGACAATTTTTCTTTTCCCCAAAAGTTTGTTCTGGAATGCCTCGCTCTACATCAACTGTCTCTTATACACATCT
>QLUP01000111.1 GCA_018725485.1 Candidatus Lithacetigena glycinireducens
CACTCGCCTCGAAAGCGAGCAGGGGGTTTCATCTCCCTCGAGGGTTCAAATCCCTCCCTCTCCGCCAGTTAGTTAACTTACTCTAAATCCTTGCCTAAAAAATAATTCAGACCGTTTCTGAATTTGTTTACATAATCCTTAGAAATACGGTAAAATAAAATTAATTTTGATTTAATGTGATTTCGCATAAGGTGTAAAAAAAGAATTATTTAATGAAAACATTTCGTATAAAAACGAGTTATATGAAATGTCTTCGCCCGCCTCTAGTCGGAGGTTATAAACTGTGAAGATACTTGCACTCAGTGATTGGAGAATTCAGCCTCTTGAAATGATAATAGACCTTGTGGAAGCTCATAAACCCGATGCAATCTTATATGCGGGGGATGACCTTTATAGGTTTATTCCACTTGATAAGTCTTTATTATTAAAAACACCAAACCATCTTTTGAACTTAAATTATCCAGATATGAAGCCAGTATTAGGCAAACAAAATAAGCTTTTTACACAAGAATTTAAGAAAAATATACGAGAATTAGATTTTCAGAGCAAAGATATTTTACAAAAGTTAGGAATACCTTTTTATTATGTTAATGGAAATGACGACGATTTTTTACTACATGACAGCATTTATTATATACGAATTCATACTGGGTACTTTTTTATCAACGGTAAACGTTGCACTATAACCGAAACACCAGAAGGAAGAATAACAATCAAAGAAACGGATATTCGTCCCTATCTCTTTTCAAAAATATCTGAATCCAATCCTAACGAAGATTTAAAAACAGATGTTACCTCTGGAATAGGGGGAGGCATATATGCCCCCATAAGTCCTAGTTTCGGAAAGTTTACAATCCAAAAGAAAAGCGAGGAAATAACTATATTTGGCTGTGAATGTGAGTTTGGCTTAGAAAGTAAAATCAAAAATAAACCAACGGGATATGCAGATATATATTTCTCACACTTGCCCCCGTTGGGAACATTGGACTTATCGGTTAGGTTCGGTGAGTGTCATATAGGTTCAAAAAAACTTTTGGATGCTATAAAGAAACATCATCCGAAGTTAGTCATCTGTGGTCATTCTCATAGGTGGGGTGGAATTTCTGAAAAGATTGGAGATACACTCGTTATTAATGTCAGTTCCCCAGATAGAGACCCCTCTTATGGAAACTATGCTTTAATTGATACAGATGATTGGTCAGTAGAAATGAAAACTGTAGAAGAAAAAACAATGCGTACAATACGAGGTATTGGTACTATTCGAAGCAAGCTTAAAGGGAAAAGATGGGATGCAATAATAAATAAGAGCCCAGAAAGTATGGGTGTAAATATTGACGAAACTTTGATAAATTTAAGCCCTTGGAAACAGCGTTGCCCCATATCTCCTGAAGAACCATATGGAGATAATAGAAAATCTTGGTGTTGGTACTAAAAGAATTAAAGAAAGAATTGAAAGCTTAAAGTGGAAAAAACCAAAGATAATTAGAGGGATAACTATAAATCCAGATAAGCATGCATTTGTCGATGTAGAGACAGGTCGCGCCCTTGGCCCTGAGCCAGGAAAATTGTGGCTTATAGGGCTGTGGTATGGTGGGAATTTAAGGCAATTCCTATTTCCTAAGGAGAAAAAAGAGTTTCTGAAGTATCTAAAACAAAATCAAATAACTTCTTTGGTTTCTTGGACAAGATATGATCGTAATGCATTATTCCCTTTACTGAAAAGAACAAAGATGGATATCAAATTTATAGATGCATGTCAGAGAACATCTAATGGTGTTATTTGGTATACTTATCGGTTGCAGGAATTATATAATGCTCTTTTCCCAGATAAAACTGATATTGTAGATCTTATTCCTGGGCGTATTGCTGGATTATATGCAGATCATTTGATTATCTCCAATCAATCTTGTCCATACTGTCCACAAAAAGAGGTGATAATAGACCAAATAAAAGAAAGAAATAAAGTAGATATACTCCAAATGATTGAGATATGCAGATTACTGTGGAGGAAGGATGAAAGCGAAGAGTATGATGCTTCTATCAAAGATTTAACACAAGCAGATGTAGATGTGTCAGTTAAGAATTATAGGACCACTATATTAAATAGATATGGAGAAAAACTTGATAAATCTCGTATTGAAAAAATGGTTAAAAATTATAGACAAGATCTATTGAAAAGGGTGAAAAATAGTTATTAACAGGGAGTTGTAAATGAAATCAAACAAAAAATATGAAGTGAAAGTATTCAGGAAGAGAAATTGTGGGCGGGCTTCGACACATCAGATAACACAGCGTATACGCTGCAGGCTTACACCCTTGCCCTTCGGGACATTGCTCCCATCGGTCGCAACGTCGTATATGCTGATTCCGATAGACGAAATGCCACGCTACAAACAGAAAGGGCATGGAGGAAAAGGTAACATCAGATGATAAAAGAACCACAAATTCAGTTGTTTGATTTAGTCGTCAGCCTATCAAATGCTATGGACCTGGTTAGCCCTACTGTTGTTGGCCATCACAAGCGGGTGGCTTACATCGCCTTGAGTATTGGCTCGGCGTTGGGTTTACCCATGAAACAACAAAACGAACTGGTGTTAGCAGGAGCACTGCACGATAGTGGTGCGCTTTCCCTTACAGAGAGATTAGATACAATGCGGTTTGAATTAGAAAACCCTCATAAGCACGCCGAAATAGGTTATCTGCTTTTCCAAAGGTTCGAACCGCTGTCTAATATAGCTCTCCTCGTGCGATACCATCATGTCCCCTGGAATGAAGGGGGTGGTCATGAGTTCAAGGGGAAACAGGTACCAATGGGTAGTCACATTTTACATCTGGCTGACCGCATAGATGTGCTTATAAGCAAACAGCAAGAAGTACTTGGGCAGGTTAAAGGAATTTGCGAGAGGATAAAGGAATCCTCCGGGAAAATGTTTATGCCAGGTCTAGTTGAGGCCTTCATGAGTCTGGCCACTAAAGAATATTTCTGGCTCGATGTTGTATCCTCATCGATAGACTCAATCCTATCCAATAGGGTAAGGTTGGCAACCATTGAGCTGGGTATAGAGAGTCTCCTCAGTTTAGCTAACCTTTTTTCTCACATCATAGACTTCAGGAGCCGATTCACAGCAACCCACTCCAGTGGGGTAGTAGCCAGTGCAGAAGTGCTAGCCAGATTTGCTGGGTTTTCTGAAAGAGAGTGCCAGATGATGAGGATCGCAGGCTATCTCCATGACTTAGGCAAACTTGCTGTACCAACTGAGATTTTGGAGAAGCCAGCGAAGTTAACAGAGGAAGAATTTAATGTGATTCGGAGCCATACCTTCCACACTTACCGCACCCTCGAGCCCATCGGTGCTCTTGATGTCATCAATGCCTGGGCTTCCTTTCACCACGAGCGGATAGATGGAAGCGGTTACCCCTTCCACCACAAAGGGCAAGACCTGTCACTGGGGTCCCGAATCATGGCAGTTGCTGATGTGTTTACAGCTATCACTGAGGACCGTCCTTATAGAAAGGGAATGACCAGCGATAGAGCGTTACAGGTTCTGCTACAGATGGCTGAAAATTCGGCATTGGACTCCTATGTCGTATCGCTGCTAAGACTTCATTTCGGTGAGATTAATTCCCTACGTGTAGTCGCTCAGGAGTCTTCGGTTGAAGAATATCAGAAATTCCTTCAGCCACTGAGTTGATGTTTGGGATAAACTATCGGTTAAATAGGATTCCAATTGTGGCACATCGGTTAATAGGCTGTTTACGAAAAGGGTTCGCGATACATCCACCTATGGGGGATATTATAAACCCACCAAAATGTTATATGCAATCGGCTTCGGGACGCAAAACATTTATAACGTCGAAATAACTAAATTAGTGAGGTGAAGAATTATAAATAAAAAACTAGTAGTGGGATTTGTAATTTTAGCAGTAATAGTAGTTGTTTTTTCTATCTGGTTTGTTGGGCAAATGCCACCAACAGAATCAGAATTACCTCCTCCATCAACAGTGCCAGTAACACCAGGATACATTCGGGGTTATGACCATAAACTCGGTTACGGCTTTGAGTATCCTGAGGATTGGGAGTTGCAAATTCCAGAATATGAATCCCCTTATGAAAAAGTTGAAGTATTTAC
>QLUP01000112.1 GCA_018725485.1 Candidatus Lithacetigena glycinireducens
ATTCAGCTGTGGTCCAAGGATGACGTTCTCCTAGCGCAGTTCAGGTGCTTCTTGGAAGACCTGGAGATAGAGGTGTCTGGCCCAATGACGGTCGGAGCCCCCACCTACAGGGAAATGAGCTCCTACAGAGGTTAACAGAATAGACAGGGAGGCCATGGTTGGTGAGAGGCGACCAGATATATGTATGCATACCAGAAGGACTATAGTCACCATAAAACGAAGGTATCTAGGTCTAAAAGTTAGATCTTTTAAGATCTTTTCTTCCTTGCAAGGTCTATGATATAATTAAAATAGGATCATATAAAACAAAGGAAGGAGGAGACTAGTATCAACAGTGAAGACAATGGTCGGTGAAAGGCAACCAAAACAAAGGAGGTGTATAAAATGAAGAGTACCCAAAAGCTCGTGGATGCAGTGCTTCTCCAAGTGGCCCACGATTGCATGGACTACTGGGAAACACCAGAGGTGTATACTAAAGCCACCTATTCACACAATGAAGAAGAACACTTGCTCATCCTGGAGGTACCAGCTGACTCTAGAGAACTCTTGAAAATCAAGGTGGAACTAGACAAGAGCGGGACAATAACCATTCAGCTGAGTTCCAACCTTGAGGGGATCCTAGAAGAGGTCAAGTGCACCCTAGATGAACTCGAGATTGAAGTCCTAAGTCCATGGACAAAAGGTGCACCAACCTACAGAGGTTAAAACAGCACTAACAGAGACGACAAGGTCGGTGAGAGGCGACCAAAACATTGGAGGTCAAAAAAAGATGAAAGAAGTAACAGTAACTACAGAAGAGCGGCTTGAACAGGCAGCAGCAGCAGTCGAGGTTATTCTGAAGCAGCTAGAGACCGGAGCGACAACAAAATCCACTGCATTTCGGGAGCTGTATAAGCTGGGTCTGACAATCGGTCAGATCGCCAACACGACTGGGAGTCATTACAGCTTTGTGTACGGAGTGATTTCAAGTCACTTCGGCAAAGCAAAGACCACATCAAAGAACAGCAAGAGCGACGAGATCCGCGAGCTTGCTGCTCAGGGACTTACACCTGGTCAAATAGCAACGAGGCTGAATAGCAATTACAGCTTCGTCCACAGCGTCGTGAAGAAGTGGAAGCTACAGCAGACCGAAGAAACTCCAAAACCAGAAAGCATCGAAGAGTAGTGAGACTAGTGAGCAGAGGCTTGCCTCTGCTCAACTCTATCTTTAGGAGGACAGAACAATGTACGTACACACAACAGAATGCCTTGAAGAACGAAGAGCTATGATCAGGGAAGCACTTGAGAGCATCTCAAGGCTTACCAAGAAACTAGACCACAGAAACTGGCCCGACGTAGATGCTATTCAAGAGGAACTACGGCTGATTGCCATCCTACTAGATCTGTAGACTTCCAGAGAGTCCTTGTCATAAGGGCTCTCCTTCTGTTATTCCGCGGTCTCCATTAGTAATGGTCACCCTGACAAGGTCACCTCACATACGTGAGACACACCAGTACCTCGGGTTTAGACGCTCTACCTCTTAAGAGCAACTGAAGCCCATAAAACGACACTCCTTAGGTTTTGCTGTTTTACCTCTTAAGAGCAACTGAAGCCCATAAAACGACACTCCTTAGGTTTTGCTGTACCACCTTGTGTTCTCTAACTGATGCGCCTGAGCGCTTAGAATATGCAGGATGCGGCGAGGAGCTCAAGTGGGTCCTTAGACGGCTTAGACTGTGCGAGTTGCTGATGGACGTGGGAGTTCTACGATGGAATCGTAGCCCGCTTCCTTTACGATTTAAAAGGATTCGTGACTTTTTAGACGGAAGAAAAAAACACCGCATTTTATGCGGGTTTCTACGATAAAAAAAGCTCGTGAATCGTGATTAGTGATAGAATCCTTATTCTAAATACAATAATTAGTACATATATTAGTACATCTAGTACATATTATACTATATGTACTATGTACTAATCTTGTTAACTACAAAAAGAATTTATCACTAATCATGATTCACGAGCTTTTTTTATCGTAGAAACCCGCATAAAATGCGGTGTTTTTTTCTTCCGTCTAAAAAGTCACGAATCCTTTTAAATCGTAAAGGAAGCGGGCTACGAGGGGAAAAGTACATTTTGAAACGGATAGGGGGGTAAATTTACGACTTCTGAAATGTACTTCTGTAGTACATTTAAGAGTACATTCAATAACGATTCGTTCGAATCGTGTATTAAAAATTTAATTTTTATCCCCGTTGTTTTTCACAAATTTTTCATGTATAATAAGAGTAGAAGATAAAATAAGGAGGGTCAAAATGAAAGATGAAAAAGCACAACTGGAAGAGTTATCCAACCACACGTGGGACACACTAAAAATGGTACTAGAAAGGAGGAACCTCTCCACTACAGACTACTTAACAAGGGTAATAAACTACGATCTAAACCTACCCGACAAACAAGAACGAGACCAGGACAAAGACGAGCGGGTCCATATCTTTATCAATAAGTACCTAACAAGAAGCAACTCAGAAGACATAATTAGTCTATCTAGCCTATACACAACATACCTGGACTATTTACAAGATACTCCCTCGTTCGCAAGTCTGCCCTCCCGCAGGCAACTTACCCACCTCCTACAAACTCGCGGCTTTAAGCGCTCCACGCGCATCGTCGGAGGATTACCAAAAGTGGTACTGACAAATACAATGTTCACACCAGAGGCCACAAACAAAATCGTCCCCACATACGAATATTTCGAAGCCGAGAAACTCGAACAAGGACTCGACACCGTTGACCCCGACCCCGACAAGCAAGTAATTACCTTTGCTAATTGGTACTTAACAACAGGGAACCCAGGTGAGCATTTGAGTCTTCCAAGCTTATACCAAGCCTTCCTGGACTATTTACAAGACTACCCCCAACCTACCGAGCCGACTACACGCAACAACTTTACTCGCATCCTACTGGCTCAAGGCTTCAAGCGCTCCACGCGCACCATGGGAGGACGTTCTACTCTGGTACTGACAAAAGCAAAATTCACCCACACAGCCACCAAAGACGAAATCACTCATATCTATGACCAGCATGAATCTATAAGGAGGAGGTAAGCTCAATGAATGATGAAAAAACTACATTACAGGTAGAAATTCCCAAACAAACATGGAGTTTACTAAAAGTAGTACTAGAAAGTAGAAATATTTCACTCTCAGACTACGTAGTAGAAAAGGTAGAACGAGATCACGACTACCTAGTAGAGAAGGTAAAACAAGATTTAAGACTATACGATATGACAGAAGCACACAACAAGGAGGCAAAGCTCAATGAATAATGAAAAAACTACATTACAGGTAGAAATCCCCAACGACTTACTAAACAAACTAAACGAGTTATTAGAAACAAGAAAAATATCTCTCTCGGACTACCTAGCAGAGAAACTAAACAAAGAGTCAAAACGCAAATACAACTGCAAACACGACCCCGAACACGTCCACACGTTTGCCAATATATACCTAACAGAAAGCAACCCAAGAGACGTAATAAGTTTACCTAGCCTATACGAAGCATACTTGGGCTATTCCTACGACACGCTCTCAGAGCCTACCCCACGTAAGCGGTTTACCTACCTTCTGCAGGCCCGCGGCTTCAAGCGCTCCACGCGACCAATCGGCAACCGACCCACTGTGGTACTCCTGGGTGTTGCCCTCACTCCACAAGCCACCACAGATAAAATCATTCAGATCTACGAACGGCATGAAGCACAGAGAGCCAAGCAGCCCAGAAAGCAACAACCACCGGTGCCAATGGCCCACCCCGACGACGAAGAACAACAAAACTACAGGCTACTTAGAAGCGCGTACAAAGCCAACCAAGTCTCCGAAGCAGAATGGGAAGAACTTCTGAACGACAAGGAAAAGATGCGGATATTCTTAAAAGAGCACAAAACACAAATACAAGACAACGAATTTGATTAAAAAAGCAGGCGAAGCAAATCTATAGAGATAGAAAAATTTATTTTACCTTCCTAGTTGTCAACTCGTCTACCTTTGATGTATAATAAAAATATAGGATACAAATAAATAGATCAAACCAACATAAAGGTAAGAAAGATGATAAGGAGGCAAACCAATGATAAACACAAAGACAAAGAC
>QLUP01000113.1 GCA_018725485.1 Candidatus Lithacetigena glycinireducens
GGATGTATAAACCACCCATAGTTTCCACCTCAATCTCATAAGCCATAACCCTTTGCCCATAAAGTTTATAAGGAAACCCCTTTATGAGTTCCTCTACATCCACCTGTTCAATTTCAGCCTTCATTCCATTCTCCTTTCCTCAAATGAATTAAAGATATAACCTCGTCTATGTTCTTTATACACCCAGCCTCTATTAGGGCTTCTTTCTCTCTGCCGTTCAAAACTCCTCTATATAGAGACTCTAACATGTTTAATCTTTTTTCTGCAAGGTCGGAGAGGAATTGTTTAGTCACTTCCATCTCCACCCAATCTCTATAATCATCAAGTGTTATTAACATACTGGCTCCCTTGTCTCCACCGTAAGCGAATGGTAATACGGAAGAAGGGGATGGTGGTTACCATTCGGTTGGTGGTTTGGCTTATAAAAACAAAATAAAGAGCGAAGGCTCTCGGCTTCAAGGGCACGGTGGTCACAATGAGGACGGGGTGCGGGCTTAATGGTAATAAGGCAGTGCGGTTACACATCAGCCACTCCTTCTTCTTGCTTAGACTGGAGATAATGCCCTGCAACATGCTCAAGGCGATGTCTCTCAACAAGTTTCTTGGCTGTAGGAGTGAGTTGAGCTGCATATGGACCAGAGATTAAATCCTCAAGCACTTTAAGGTGGTGCAAGTGGTCTTGATGTGGAAGAACCGTTGCAGGTTTTTCAGTAATCATTGCTGCATTCTCCTCTTCCTGTGAAAGGTCTGGTGGAGGAGGCGGGGGCTTTAGGAGCTCTCCAATGTTAGGAATTTCAAGTGCTTCAAAATACCTCTTTCTCACATTATACATTGCCTCACTGTTCTGTGGGTCAAGTTCTATGACATTCTTTAATGCCTGTTCTGCTTTCATAATCTTTTCAGCATTAGAAGTAATATTTGGGTCAGAAACAGGAATGACATCAAGCGTGCCTTTGAAATCAAGCCTTCCTACTACAAGGGTGTCTCCCTGTGGAACTTTATTATCACCTAAAGCCTTAAAATACTTAATTTCATCAAGAAAAATTCCATTAAGGCGATAAATCTTAGCAAGTTCTTGTTTGAATGAGCGATGAATGCGTTTGTGGATGCTGGAAAAGACCTTCCTTCCCTCCTCAATCAATGCCAGAACAGTTGAGGCGGGAGTGTCTGAAGCAGGTAGTTGCCCTGTCATTGTCTCGCTTATACTTGAGACGAGTTTTGAGTATTCATACAAAAGCCCCAAGACAGCATAAAGAGTCTGATTCGGTCCCTTGAAGTTGAAGCTGTAAATAGCCTTTTGCATATCGTCAAGATGCATATCAACCTCTTGATATACACCCATTTTAAACTTGAGTTCTCCCTTTCTCATCCCGCTTCGCTTAGCAACAAATCCACCCTGAAGGTTAGCTAAACTGCCAGCATCTATAACTTCATTCACGATGGTGTTTGCACTTTCATTTAAGCCTCTAATAAGTGTGCCAAAGCCTAAATCATAAAAACCTTCTGGGTTTGGGATAAAACCATATTTTGTAAAATATTCAATCGTTTGTCCTTTCCCTGTTTCATCAGTCACTGTTCTATTTGTAATGCGAAGGACCTTCTTATCCAGAAGGTCAACAGTGATAACAACAGGCTCGCCAATACCATCTCCATTTATATCCCAATTTCTGTGTTGTTCAAGAATAATGCGGGGGAGGTTGTATGTCCTGACATCCTTTTCTCCCACCGCTTTATCAATGGCGGCTTTAATAGGAGAATGAGGAATGGGGGCGTTTAAGTAATTTGCATCCCAAGATAAGTCCCACGCCTTCTTTACAAAAATATTATCATTCACCCTCTTTCTAATATCGTTTTTATCCATATATATAACATGTGTTACACGAGAAGCCTTACTTAGACTATATGCCCCATAATTGACCACAAAGTCAGCAGCAGAAACATAACATGAGGTAACTTGTTGTTCAATTGTGTCATAAAAGGTCTTACGAAAGACACATCCAATAATAGGAAGTTGAAGAAGGGTTTTATCCATCCCTTCTTCATAATCTTTGATGTCATGATAGAGCTGAAAGTTCATAAACTTCCCAACTCTTTCACCCCGCTCTATATCTTCATCTCCTGTATTAACAACTTGAACTACGCCCTTTGATGGAAAAAGTGCATCATAAGCTCTCGCATGGAACTGAAGAGCAGCAACAGTGAGAAGTGGAAGGTTTACATTACTTGCACCAACCCATGGGGATGTCTTTTTGTCCATAAAACTTGTGAAAAATTTAATCTGGTCTGCCGTATTTTCTTCCCACACTTTCCTACTATTAAGGTCTTCAACATACTCATCTACAACAACTTGTGCCATTTCTACAAGAGCCTTTTCTCCAGTTAAAAGAGTTTTCTCGTTGTAATAAGATGGGATTGTTTCCTCAGTTCTTGATTCAATATCTATTGCAAGATTGACAACTTCAGCAAGTTCTATGGTTCTTTTCATTCCTTCTAACTCACCAGCATTCATGCTCATATCAACGATGGCAGAACCATCTGCTTGGATTTGTTCAACCTGTTCTTTTGGTAGTTGTCTTGAAAGTTCTGGTATATGTTCCATTTAATATCCCGTCACTCTGCTTTTCCCTGTTTCTTGAATATAAAAAGGCTCTTCATAATAAGGCATATGACTGACCCATGACATTTCAAGGTTTTCAAGCCGATACCAATTTTCCATCATGTGGTCATCTTTATCTACTGGCTTTTGCTTCTGCCCTTTTGTGTTTTGAGTATCTTTTCTCCAATCATCCCAAGCAAACCTTGTTATCTCGTATCTAAACCGAGTGCAGTTAGAAGACATGTAAATACCTGGAATTCCTTTATCATTAACCTGAAGCCTCTTTTTGCATGCTACAATCCCTCGCACTTTGTCTTTAGACGCAGCAATGGGATATGGGGTGTTTAGCCCGAAGTCTATAAGGTCTGTGCGTAAACACGATTTTGTGGATGGGTCGGGCGCTGATGCAATAGGGTCTATTATAATATATTCAGGTATCTTCCCCCTGCATTTTGACTTAATCCCTTCAACAAGTTCGGGTGCTGTGCAATCACTAAACATTTCATCAACAATAAAATGCAGCCCATCTCGTCTTACACAAAGGAAAAGAACAGCATGTGGTGTGCGTGGATGAGGGTCTATAGCAACATAAAGAGTATAGTCATCCTTATATACTCCTTCAAACCAGTCTGTAAAAGGTTCTATAAGGTGAATAGCATCAGAATATTGTTTATAAACAAGTCCACTCAAAAACATAAAATGACCCTTAGCCCTCATTATCATCTCATCTTTATCAAACTTTTGAAGGATGCGAATTGCAGCATGTTTCTTAATCGCAATATTGTCAAAGATGCAAGCGAAGAATACATCTATCTCAGGGTCTCCACCAGGTATGGTCTTATCTGTCATCTCCCCTGCATAAGCATCAACAATGACTCCCTTATCATTCATAATCAGGTCATAATTCTTTTCTACCTCTCTCCCTCTACGAAGATAAATATCATCATAAAGGTAGCGTAATGCACCTGAAACAGGAGTGAGGGAAAAAGTCTCTTCTCCATCTGTATCCACAAGTCTCATAAGTCCTTCATCTCTAATACTTTCAGGAGGTTCTTCGTCATAACCTACTGCATGTCTTGAAGTGCCACCATGTTTTGTGGTCTCTTGGTCATAATACATAAACTCAATAAACCCTCCTTTAGTATTGGTTATAGCTCTAATCCTACCTGAATCTTTCACAACATCAGACACTGCATCACTTGGGATAAGCTGTTGAATGTAAGGGTAAACCACTTTAGTGAAAGAGTTTGGGTAGTCTTCCATACAAAACCTTAGCTTTCTGGTTGGGTCAAGCCTGTGCTGAGGAACCACCTCTGATAGACTTTTTGGAACATCTCCAACAAACTGCATAGCATAATCTTGCACATGACTATAAGTCTTAGATGACCTATTTCCTCCCAACAATGCTCTTGTCTTTGCTTTAGATATATGAAACATCAAAGGAATGTCATTTGGAATGTAAAGATAAAACTTACAATCTCGTGGGGAAGACCATTTATTTGTG
>QLUP01000114.1 GCA_018725485.1 Candidatus Lithacetigena glycinireducens
TCTGCCTCGATGGGGTTTAGATAACCGGGCTGGTTGGCAACTATTAGTAGTTCACCAAAAAACGGTTGAAGTTTGCGGACTACATGCAGGATTAAGGGAAGATGGGCGAGTTTTTTTAGAGCTTTATAACCCCCGATACGACTTCCTTCTCCACCAGCAAGGATTATACTGCTCAGATTTTTAAGTAGAGGATAACTGGAAGAGATGTTTGACAAACTCGTTTCTTTTTGGATTCAGGTAAAAGGATGCTCCCAGGATAAGTATGTCTGCTCCCTCCTGAATGAGAGAAGGAGCATTGGTTTCGTTTACTCCACCATCTACCTCAACCAGGAGATGAGGATTCATTTCTTTAAACCAGGCTTTAGAATTATTTACTTTTTCGGGAAGGTAGGAAACCATTTGCTGTCCGTGGAAACCGGGATTAACTCCCATTAGAAGTAGAACATCAATATTTTTAACTATCTTTTCCACCACCGCTATGCTGGTAGCAGGATTCAGGGCTACACCGCAAAGCAAATCCAGAGCCTGGCATTGTTGAATAAATTTATCCAGGTGCGGAGAAGCTTCATAGTGAGCTATTAGGGAGTTTGCTCCAGCTTTATAAAAAGGCTTAATCCACCTTAAAGGGTCCATAACCATCAGGTGAACTTCCAGAGGAAGAGAAGTATGTTTTCGGATATCTTCCACCGTCTTGGGACCAAAGGTTAGGTTAGGCACAAAATGGCCGTCCATAATATCTATTTGTAAAGCCGACGCCCCTGCTTCTTCAGCCATTGTGATTGATTCACGAAGACAGGTTAAATCGGCAGCCAGAAGGGAAGGATGGATTCTTACCATATCTAATTACCCTTCTTCACTTTGAGGTGTACCATGGACTTGGTTGGTATTTTCTGACCCTCCTGAGGGAAATGTTCAATTATCAGGGTAGTTTTATCTTTATGAAGTTCATCAGGGGTGATAATACCTAACTTCAAATCGTATATTTTTAATATTTTTTCTGCCTCCTCCACAGTCATACCTATTAATAATGGCACTTCCACCCACTTCCCCAGGCTGATAGTCAGGGTTATTCCCTCTCCATGGTAAGCAACGGATTGGGGTGAGGGTGATTGCTTGAGTATAATACCTGAGGGTGTTTTATCATTTTCTTCAAAAAGGAGGCCCCTGACAACCAGACCTGATTTTCTCAGTGTTATTTCGGCTTCTTTGTAGGGTAACCCCAGGAGGTTAGGAATTTGCACTGCTGAGGCCCCTAATCTCACCACCACATAAACTACGCTCCCTTTTCTAACTAACAGTTTACTGCGAGGATTCTGGCTGAGAATCCTGCTTTCTGAAGTATCTCTCAGGTCAATACTTTCCTTTATTTCCATGGAAAGGCCGACCTGTGATAATCTTTGTCGGGCTTCATTTAGAGAAAGCCCTTCAATCTCCGGAACCATTACCTGTTCGGTGGGAGTTATACAACCAGCTAACAACAGTGTGAAAATTAATATTAAAACAATTTTTATTCTATTCACTTAGAAAAAATCTCTCAGTTTCTCGAAAACCCTTCAGAAAAGACGCTATGGATAATGCTTTTTTCCCGGGTCTTTGAACCTCTAATATTTCCACCCACCCTTCACCGCTTTTTACTATTAGGCGATCTTGAGTTACCAGGAAATAACCAGGTTTAGCGGGTAGCTTAGAATTTTCTACCTCACTCAAATTTTTATCTCCGGTTAAAGCCCTGGCAGATAATATTTTCCATTCTTCTTTATTATAACGGGCAATCGCCCCTGGTTGATAACTCAAGGCTCTTACCAGGTTAACAATATCTTTAGCGTTTTTACTCCAGTTAATATATCTTTCTTCTTTTTCAATACGGGCAGCATAGGTGGCCTGGCTGTGATCTTGTGGCTCTACCTTAATGGCGGATTTTTCTATTTTCTTTATGGTTTCAATTAGAAGTTTTGCGCCTATTTCTGCTAACTTCTGGCTCAAAGAGCTGTAATTATCATCATCATTTATAGTAACTTCCAGCTGGCTTAAGATTTCACCCTCGTCATAATTTAAGGAGACAGTGTGTACGGTTACCCCGGTTAGGGTTTTTCCTTCCATTATTACCCGGCGAATAGGTGCAGCTCCCCGATAATAAGGAAGCAGTGAGGGGTGAAGATTAATCTCACCCAGAGGAAACCGATTAATAAATTCCGGGGGAATCCTTAACCCGAAAGCTACGCAGACCAGCATATCAACCTCATTTAAGAAGTGTTCTTGAAAACCTCTAAGGTTTTCCACTTCATAGTACAGAATATTCAGTTTTTTGGCTTCTCTGCCCACCGCTGTCTGTTCAATTTTTCGTCCCCGCCCTTTAATTTTTTCTTTGCGAGTAATAACCGCTTTTACCCATCCTTCCTGATGCAGATGTCTTAAGGGAATGAGAGCGAATTTATCACAACCGAGGAAAAGTATTTTCATCTGGTCTGTGGCAAGGAGACCCCGCCATTTATGATGGGGAGAAATTGCAAGCCTTTTGCATATTGATACAATTCCACATCATCTATTTTAACTGATTTCTTATTTACTAACATAATTCTTGTCCCCTTACAATGCACTCCTTTAACTTGCATAATCTGACCATTGAACTTTACTAAATTGTATGGTTGGAGATTGTATTTCTGTCTCCTGATAGAAGGCTTAAAACCTTTACGATTTAATTGTAAACACCGATTGTTTCGTCTAATTTGATTGATACTATATTGAGTTGACCTCAACTGCCCATTGCCATTAGCGATAACAAAAGCGTCATTACTGTGTGATTTCTCTAATCCTAATTTGATTCTATTGTATTTCGTAGTATAGCCATAAGTATAATTACAGCCTAATTGATTGACTATTTTCCACCTAACTATATTCATAAATGCAGTTGCTTTTAGGGGTTGATTTGATTTCTTTTGTATCTCTGGATACCCAAATTCTTCTGCTGTCATTTTGTCTTTCTTTTTATTGCACTTTTCGCAGGACAGAGTTAGATTATTTACTCTATTAGTTCCACCTCTTGATTTAGGTATTATATGCTCAATTTCTAAAGGAGTATTACTCTTACCACAATACGCACATTTTCTACTCCACTTTTCTAATAGATACTCTCTTATTTCGTATCCTTGCAGCTCTCCTTGCTGATATTCCATTCCACTGATCTCTGGGTTCTGCATCTTCTGAGTATCAAAATTGGCTACTTCAACTATAATATTGGATATAGGCAATAAACTTTTAATTTTTTCTATCAATCTAATATGCGAATCTAATCTGTGTTGAATAGAAGGTGCTAACCAACCTTCTTTTTTAGTAGATATTCTATTGTTCCACCTTGGTTCTCTATACCATAATTTGTTTCTTCTTCCTCTTCTATACATTCGTTTTTCCGTTAGCTTCTTGCTGACATCACTTCTTAACTTAACTTCTCCAGATATTAGCTCTTGCTTTTCTGTAGTAGCACTAAAGCCAATATAACTATATCCCGCATCTATACCAAGAGTGATAGGTTGTGTTGCAGTTCCTGATCCATATATCCATTGAATCGTAAAAGGATTTTTGCTAATTACCTTGACTTTCCCCTGTCTTAACAAATGCCTTGCTTTTGCAGGTTTGCAAGGTATTAAAGCTTTACCATCTTTGTTCAGTACGAACACTACTAAAAGTGTGTTCCCCCTGTTCCCGGGTTGGTTCTCTTCGGAGTTGTTAAAAGAGGTTTTTAAGTCTGCCACACTGTCCCTACCCTCAGGACTGTTTAATGACAGACCACAGTTGCTACGGACTTGAGAAGCATTCGTAGGTGTGTTCCTTTCGGTTCTCTCTTCTAACTTCTGCATTTCTGCCTCCTAATCAACCAAGGGGCTTTCTAAACAAGCCCCTTCCTTTAGGGAGGGGTGGTTGACATTATTCGGTTAGAATTCTCAATTTAACACTTTTAAGTGTGGAATAAATTGGGATGGTCTTCATAAATTAATTGGGTAGGATCTTCCATCCTGTCCACAAATAGG
>QLUP01000115.1 GCA_018725485.1 Candidatus Lithacetigena glycinireducens
CACTGGACGCGGGAAGTGTTCGCACAATCAATGGGAAAATCACTATCCTTGCTTGGTCTCGAAGTCGTCTACGATGTGGCGCACAACATAGCGAAAATTGAAACCCACGGCGGAAAAAAACTCATAATCCACAGAAAAGGAGCGACACGTTCGTTCTTCGCCGGCCACCCCGATATTCCCGATGACTACAAATCAGCAGGACAGCCGGTAATAGTTCCAGGCACGATGGGGACATCAAGTTTCGTTTTAGCCGGCACCGAAGGAGCGATGAAAGAGACATGGGGCTCGACCTGCCACGGAGCGGGGCGAATGATGAGCCGCTCTCAGATTTTGAAACAACTCCGAGGAGAACAATTAAAAGAACGGCTTGGTCATCAGGGCATTCTTGTACTGTCCGATTCGTGGAAAACCCTCGCCGAGGAGGCCCCCGAAGCATACAAGGATGTTACAGAAGTCGTTGATGTCTGCCATAAAGCGGGGATTGCCAAAAAAGTTGCCAAGATGAAACCCCTCGGTGTCATAAAGGGATAATAGAAATGTTTACTGTAAGAAAAAAAGAAGCGGATAAAATCTGTAAATATTTTTCTGTAGATATACATTTTCACCCTGTATGTTCCGCATCTGACTCATTGTTGAACACTTGCAGGTTTCACTCTACAGAAGAAGGTTTTGCAGGTGCTGATTTAGAGAAAAGTGATATGCAAAAGTTTGTATTACACAGATGTGACAAACTGAAATCTTTTTGTGATAATTTAGGTCATCTGCCTGCCAAGATTGCATTTCAATACTGTGACCAACTTGAAACCGATAAATTGGCTACTGTAACATTAAGTTTATCTGATGGTGAAACGAGAATACATATGAAATCTGGTAGAAACGAACCCTGCCCCTGCGGCACCGGTAAAAAATACAAAAAATGTTGCGGAAGATAAAATTAAAATTTATCTAAAGAAATATTTATATGGATGAAAAATATTTTGCTCATAGTTTGGATGGCAGACCGGCAAAAGAATGGCAGAGAATTGATGAGCACCTGAAGAATGTGGCAGAACTCGCCAAGCAGTTTGCCGACCCGTTTGGCGGTGGCGACTGGGCGGAATTGGCTGGTTTATGGCACGACATAGGCAAGTATTCATCGGAATTTCAGAACATGCTGATTAAGTCCGCCGATAATAATATTAATATAGAAACAAAAGTCGGGCATCCCGACCATTCTACTGCTGGTGCGCAGTTGGCAAATCAAATAATTGCTGATGGTTTTGGAAAACTTATCGCTTATGTAATAGCAAGCCATCATTCGGGACTCCTTGATGGCAAATCAAATGAAGCATGTTTGGACAATCGGCTAAATAAGAAAACCTGCATATACACATGACCCCACCACGGTTAATTTTTGCCGTCGGAATACCGACGATATGCTCGTCGGCGGTACAACAGTAATGGTGGTGTCAACTGTATAAGCAGATAAGAAAATTCCCGATTATTCAGCTTGTCCCAGATTTATCCTTAAATTTAATTCAAAGATTAGGTCATTACCTTTTATTCCTGCTAAAGGGAATAATGAGCGTGTTGCATTTCAACTGCAATTGTTTATCCGCATGCTTTTTTCATGCTTGGTTGATGCAGATTTTCTGGATACTGAAGTTTTTATAAACAAAAGCCAATCGTCGTTGAGAGGTGATTATTCCGGACTATCTGCCTTGAATGATAAATTAGTGGACTACTTGAATAAGTTATCGTATGAAGCACCCGATACATTGGTCAACAAGCATCGCAATCAAATTCTACAACAATGTCTTTCTGCTGCCGATAAAACTCACGGCTTATTTTCTCTGACTGTTCCTACAGGCGGCGGTAAAACTTTATCCTCGCTTGCTTTTGCGATGAAACATGCCATTAAATATGGAATGAAACGAGTTATTTATGTAATCCCCTATACCAGCATAATTGAACAGAATGCTAATGTATTCAGAGAAATATTTGGCGATGATGCAGTCATTGAACATCACAGCAATATAGAAATAAACGAAGATGATTATAAATCACAACTGGCGGCGGAAAATTGGGATGCGCCTTTAATTGTTACCACCAATGTGCAATTCTTTGAATCACTATTTCATAATCGGACTTCACGATGCAGAAAAATACACAATATCACAAATAGCGTTATTATCTTAGACGAAGCACAAATGCTTCCAGTACCATTATTAAAGCCCTGTATGGAAATTATAAGAGAATTGACAAATTCATATAAGACAACTATTGTTTTATGTACGGCAACTCAACCGGCTTTATCAAAGACAGATGAATTTAAGAACGGTTTAGAAAACGTCCGCGAGATAATTACTAATCCAATAGAATTATATAACCAGTTTAAACGAGTGCAAATATCCTGCCTGTCAAAGACTCAGGAAAAAACTGCTAATACAGAATTGGTAAAACTGCTTCAGCAACATAATCAGGTTTTGTGTATTGTTAACACCCGTCGGCATGCCAGAGAACTTTATGAACAAATAGAAGACAAAGAAGGTTTATATCATTTAAGTGCTTTGATGTGTCCTGCACACCGCTCTGAAGTTATTCGGAAGATAAAGGATATTCTTAAGGACAATGGGAAATGCCGGGTTATCAGCACCCAACTGATAGAGGCAGGCGTGGATATAGATTTTCCAGTGGTTTTTCGTTCTGTCGCAGGTATTGATTCTATTGCCCAGTCAGCCGGAAGATGCAATCGGGAAGGCAAAATGAAAACAGGCGAAGTTTATGTGTTCTATCCTGAAAAAGGACTACCGGTCGGATATTTGCGTCAGGGTGCTGAAGAATCTGAAGCGATAATCAGAAGATATGATGATTTGTTATCTATACAGGCGGTAAATGAATATTTCCTTAACTTATACTGGAGAAACGGGGATAAACTGGATAAACTCGATATTTTAGGAAGGTTATCAGAGGAAGTGGTAAAACTGGATTTTCCTTTTAGAGAAATAGCGGGTAAATTTAAACTGATAGACAATGCGATGGAGTCGATAATCATTCCATATAATGATAAATCAAAAGAAATTATCAAGCAACTGCGTTATGCTAATTTTACCAGAAACTTGGCGCGTAAAGCACAGCGATTCTGTGTGCAGGTTTATCCAAATGTTTTAAGAAAATTAGAAGGCAAATCTGTTGAACGGATACAGGATAATTATTTAGCTTTGACCAATTCCGACCTGTATCGTGATGATATCGGGTTAACTTATGATGACCCGGTATTCAGAGAAATAGAAAACAATATTTGTTAGAAAGGAGACCGAATATGTACGGAATTAAACTGAAAGTATGGGGTGATTATGCCTGTTTTACCCGTCCGGAAATGAAGGCGGAACGGGTTAGTTATGATGTAATGACGCCTTCCGCCGCACGCGGAATTTTAGAAGCAATTTACTGGAAGCCGGCTATCAAATGGGTGATTGATAAAATTCATGTGCTTAATGAAATTCGCTTTGACAATATCAGACGGAATGAATTAGCCAGCAAAATCCCACTCGGTAATATCAAGAAGGCAATGAAAAACAATAATTATTCCCTGGAAACCTTCATAGAAGACGACCGTCAACAAAGGGCTTCAATGGTGCTAAGAAATGTTTGCTATGTGATTGAAGCACACTTTGAAGTTATTAAAGACGAAGACAATAATCCAGCCAAACACAAGGAGATGTTTGACCGCCGGGCTGAGAAAGGCCAGTGTGTTTATACGCCTTATTTCGGATGCCGCGAGTTCCCGGCTAACTTTGAACTCATACAGGGCGAGGTCCCGAAATCCGGATTGAGAGGCAAAGTTGACTTGGGTTGGATGCTCCACGATATCGACTTCAAAAACAACATGGAAGCGAAGTTTTTCGAAGCCAAAATGATTGATGGCGTTATTGATGTTCCTCCGTTCAAGATAATGTCAAAAATTAGATGAAAAAATTATGAAAAA
>QLUP01000116.1 GCA_018725485.1 Candidatus Lithacetigena glycinireducens
AGAGAAAAAGAAGACATGCCTGCTGACCACAGAGAAATTGAGGAAGCTGAACATGAAGGAATTAACTTTATTTTCTTAGGCGCACCTACTGCCATAGTTGGCAAAGATGGTAAAGTTACATCAATCAAGTATGCCAAAATGACACTCGGTTATTTTGATGATTATGGTAGAAGAGTTCCTATCTCCACTAATGAGGAAGCAACTATTACTTGCGACACTATTGTCCTGGCAGTAGGCCAATCTATAGAAACTGATGGCTTACTTAGCGAAACTTCTATGCAATTAGCGCGTAATGGACAGGTTATTGTTAATCAACATACTTTAGAAACTTCTATTCCTATGGTTTTTGCTGGAGGAGATGTGGTTACCGGCCCTGCTACTGTTAGTGGTTCTATGTCACATGGAAAACGATTTGCTAAAACTATTGATGCTTATTTTTATGGTGGAGAGGACCGGTTCTCTAAGTTTAAAACGGCTTATGAATTTACCAAGGAAATTCCCCCCGAAGAAGAAGTTCCAGTAAAAAGGCAAGAGCCTGAAATGCTTTCTTCAGCAAAAAGAATTAGTAATTTTAAAGAGGTAGTTAAAACTTTTAATTCCGAACAGGTTTTAAAAGAATGCGGTAGATGTTTGAGATGCGATGTCAAAGAGGAGGTATCAGATGAGGAATGAGGAAATAAAACAATTAATTGAGGATTATAAGAAAACTGGAGAGCCACTTTTAACGCTTTTGCATCAGGTTCAAGACTTATACCCTGAAAATTATTTACCTGCTGAAGCCTTGAAACTGGTTAGCAATGAACTTAAAATACCAATTAGCTCCCTTTACTCGACTGTAAGCTTCTACTCTATGTTTTCCCTTAAACCAAGAGGAAAACATATAATCAGGGTTTGTTCTAGCCCTCCCTGTAAGCTCGAAGAGTACGATTCATTAGTTGAAGCTTTAGGTGAAAAATTGCACATAGGCGTTGGAGAAACTACTAAAGACAAACAGTTCACTCTCGAAGAACAATCATGCCTTGGGTTATGCAGCTTAGCTTTAGTGATGATGGTAGATGACGATATTTATAAAAATGTGAATGTTGCACAGTTACCTGAGATCCTTGATACCTACACGGAGGAATAAGAAATGAAAATTTATAGACTCCATGTTTTGTTGAGTACCGATTCCCGAAGCATACTGCGTGGTGCTTTTGAAGTTGAAACAAAACTTAAGGAAGAAATCATCAAAAAAGGGTTAGAAAACGAGGTGCAAATTCTCAGAACAGGTGGCTGGGGAATTGAAGAAGGAGTGCAATTAACTGTTTATCCTGGTGGGCTTGTTTATATAATAAACAATGTGGAAGATATACCTTACTTAGTTGAAGAACATTTTCTCAAAGGAAGACCTGTAAAAAAATTAATGTACGAGGTTGACGCACCTGCTAAAGTGGAAGTGGCTGCTCCGATTGAAGAAGAAATTCTTAAAAAACAGACTCGTATTATTCTCAGAAATGTTGGACTCATCAATCCTGAAGATATTAAAGAATACATTGCCCATGATGGTTATCAAGCTTTAGCTCAGGTTTTATCTGCAATGACACCAGAACAGGTAATAGCTGAGGTCAAAGCATCAGAACTTTTAGGTCGTGGTGGTGCTGGATTTCCTACAGGTTTTAAGTGGGAACTGACAGCTAAATCCCCAGTAAAACCAAAGTATATAATATGTAATGCAGATGAAGGAGAACCAGGTACTTTCAAAGATAGGGTGATTATGGAAGGTGACCCTCATTCCATCATCGAATCTATGGCTATTGCTGGTTATGCGGTTGGAGCTAATAAAGGTTTTATTTATGTACGCGGTGAATACGATCTCTCTATCCTCAGGTTAAATACAGCCATTAAACAGGCAAAAGAAATTGGATTGTTAGGAAAAAATATTTTAGGTTCTAATTTTGATTTCGAGGTAGAAGTAAGAATAGGTGCAGGCTCTTATGTGTGTGGTGAAGAAACAGCTTTAATTGAATCTCTGGAAGGTAAAAGAGGGGAACCCCGCTCAAAACCACCCTATCCTTCCACTGAAGGTTTATGGGCTAAACCAACAGTAATTAATAATGTGGAAACCCTGGCAAACATCCCGCTTATTATTTTAAAGGGTGCTGAGTGGTACAGGAGTCTGGGTGTGGAGGGTTCAAGAGGAACCAAGGTTTTCACGCTTTTTGGAGATGTCAATGCTAAAGGAGTAATTGAGGTTCCCTTTGGTTTTACTCTGAAGGAACTGATATATGATATCGGTTATGGCATCAAAGGTGGTAAAAACCTGAAATTAGTTCAACTTGGGGGTAGCTCAGGAAGTTTTATCACACCCGAACACCTCGATATTCCAATTGATTGGCATTCAGTAAGAAAAATCGGAGCAGGGCAGGGGTCCGGAGCTATTCTGGTTTTAGACGAAACCAGATGTGTAATTGATTTTCTAAAAAATCTACTCACCTTTTTTAACCATGAATCCTGTGGTAAGTGCGTTCCCTGTCGAGTAGGTTTACCTAAAGCTTTAGATTTACTTAACAGGGTTACCTCTGGAAATGTTGAAACTGATGAGCTCGATTTTATGGAAGACTTAGCCAATGTTATGAAAAATACCTCATTTTGTGGATTAGGTCAGGCAGCTGCCAACCAGATACTTGAATCTTTAAAATACTTTAAAAGTGAGTTTATAAATCACATCGAAACTGGATATTGCCCAGCAAATAAATGTGGGAGGTTATAAAAATGGGAAAGTTATTATTAAAAATTAATGGAAATGAAATAGAGGTAGATCCTGGTTTAACAGTATTACAAGTCGCTAAATCCCTCGGCATAGATATTCCCACCTTGTGCCATCATGACCAATTGAACCCTATTGGAGCCTGCAGACTTTGTGTGGTAGAAACCAATCAAGGTACACTGCAACCTGCTTGTACCCTTCCAGCTACTCAAGGATTAGAAGTGGTGACAGAATCACCTCGAGTTGTAGAAGCTCGAAAGTTTATTCTTAACCTGCTATTTGCTGAAAGAAACCACTATTGCATGTACTGCGAGGTATCTGGAGACTGCGAACTACAAAATATGGGATATCGGTATGGTATAGACCACTTTGCCTTTTCACCTTACCAGAATAAATTCCCTACCGACTTCGGGCATAAATATATATTGTTAGAACACAACCGCTGCATTCTTTGTAGAAGATGCGTTCGTGCCTGTTCAGACTTAGCTGGTCACTATGTTTTGGGTATGGTTAATCGTGGAGCACATACCATGCTTTCACCGGATATGGAAAGCCCTCTTAAAGCTTCGTCCTGCGTTTCCTGCGGTGTTTGTGTACAGGTATGTCCTACTGGTTCCTTATCTGATAAGATTGGTGCTTATCTGGGCAAAACTGCAGAAATGACAAAAACAAAATCGGTATGTGCTAACTGCAGTGTGGGTTGTGGAATTTTAGCTTTTACTAAAGCAAACCATTTGATAAAAATATGGGGAG
Organism: Candidatus Lithacetigena glycinireducens; assembly: GCA_018725485.1. GTDB lineage: Bacteria > Coprothermobacterota > HKB111 > HKB111 > HKB111 > Lithacetigena > Lithacetigena glycinireducens. The sequence goes on from QLUP01000116.1 coordinate 3,500, forward strand.
AATGGGAATCTCCTGTTAATCATGGTATTCTCTGTGAGCTTGGTCGATTTACTCCCTTAAATGAAAAAAGAAAAAGAGTCTTACAACCAATCATCAGGCAAGAAGGTAAAAGGGAAGTAGTAGCTTACCAAGAAGCCATTAAAAAAGCTACTTTAAAACTAAAAGGAGCTACTAACCCAGGTGGACTTATTAATGCTAAGACTACTAATGAAGCAATTGAAGCTTTTAATATTCTTTTCTCGGATTTTCTTAAATCTAAAAATGTTGGCTTAATGGAAAGCTACAACGAAAAGGCAGTTAAGCTATCAGGTGATGGTTGCCTGGAGGATGTGCTTACTGCAGAGGCTGTAGTTTTATATAAAGTTGATCCTTCATCATCTCACGGAGTAGTGTCTTCCTGGGTGAAGAAAGCAGTTAGAAACGGTGCCTACCTTTATATCGTAACCGACGAAGAACACAGCCTGTC
>QLUP01000117.1 GCA_018725485.1 Candidatus Lithacetigena glycinireducens
ATATGCCCGATGGTTCCCACATTAAGATGGGGTTTCTTTCTTACAAATTTTGGTTTACCCATAAAAATTGTTCCTCCACTTTATTATCTTTTAAATTTTGGAGCCCAGGACCGGAATTGAACCGGTGACCTTATCCTTACCAAGGATACGCTCTGCCGACTGAGCTACCTGGGCCCTGGAGCGGGAGACGAGATTTGAACTCGCGACCCTCAGCTTGGAAGGCTGACGCTCTACCGCTGAGCTACTCCCGCCTGGTGGGGAGGGGGGGATTCGAACCTCCGAAGGTGTCTACCGGCTGATTTACAGTCAGCTCCCTTTGGCCACTTGGGTACCTCCCCAAAATACTGCTGGAGCCGACGGCGGGAATCGAACCCACGACCTGCTGATTACAAATCAGCCGCTCTGCCGGCTGAGCTACATCGGCACATCCTGGCAATTTAATGCCATATAATAATTATAACTACATATTATAACAGAATTAAAAAATCTCAGAAATTTGGTAAATATAATTCTAACATATTTTTTATGATGAATAACCTTCAATAAAGGGTTATTCATCATAGATTTATAAAAAAGTATCTTTTTGACCTATAAACCAGATTAATAAATAAAATTACAGTATTTATGTTCAATTAAAGTCATTATTACTCGTTTGTTAAGCATTCATTCTTAAAAATTGATTTGGCTATATTTATCTACAAACAATCTCTCACTTGTATAAAACTAAGCAATAAGGTATATTTAAAACCATAACTTCCTGTAGCCGCCCTGTAGATGAGTTTTGTAGGGGAATGATAGTTTTTTTGTAAAAAATCTTACTACATAAATAAAGGTGATTGGAGATAAAAAATGGTTTATGGTGAAACATTTGCTTTAATAGCAGCGTTTTCCTGGGCGCTTGGTGGAATTACCCTGAAAAATCCAAGCACTCAACTTCCTCCTTTTTATCTTAGCAAGTGGCGAAACATAGCCGCCTTGATTATCATAGCTTTTTTTACTATATTTTCTGGTTTAGTTAACCAGTTAGGAGCAGTTCCCCTAAAGTCTATAATATATATTATTCTTTCTGGGGTGGTGGGTCTTACCCTAGGTTCAACTTTTCATATAAAGGCCTTAAGTTATATCAATCTCTCTAAAGCATCGCCGATATGTAATAGTTTGTGGATTTCCTTAGTCGGAATAGCATCTTATTTTTTTCTGGGAGAAATCATAACAGTAAATATGCTTTTAGGAGCACTTCTTATTCTCCTTGGCATGACCTTATTGACTAACGAAAAAAGTCTTTCCTCCCAAGATAAATCTGATAATTACAAAGGTTACTTTTTTTCTTTTCTTGCTGGAACCTGTTGGGCTATCGCCAGCGTCTTTTTAAAATTAGGAATATCCGGGGTACATCCTTTCCTGGTAAATTTCATCAGGTTGCCCGCAGCCATTCTTCCCTTAATAATACTTTCCAGGGGAGAAAAGCTAAAAAATATCAGTAGAAATAATCTGAATTGGTTGTTAGTGCTAACCTGCACCAGCGGAATACTGGACCAGGTGGTAGCTTCCTATTTTTTCTTTACTGCCATACAGCACATAGGTATTGCTAAAACCACCATTCTTGGAGTAACTTCTCCTCTTTTCGTGGCTCCTTTATCCATCATTTTCTTAAAAGAGAAAATTACTTTGAAGGTAGCCCTGGGAACAATATTGTGCGTGTTAGGTGCCTGGTTTATTATTTTACTTTAAAAGAAATTTAATTAGAGTCGTGGTCAGGAACAATTTTTTCTACATCTCTTACTACCGGAATCAAGTAGCCACTTAAACCCACCAATATGCCAAAAATACCTGAAAAAACCAGCATAAGAGACATCCCTGTTCCCTTACCCATTCCTACTATCGGGGCAAAGAATTGAGAAAAAGCGTTACTTGAACTCATCAAGGGCTCTAACACATAATCGGCTACAGGTCCAGCAATTAACATAGCTACCGGGGCAGTAATCTGGGCAATCATTCTGCGGGTGGCAAAAACCTTACCCTGAATATCTGGAGGCACTTTAGCCTGCCATATTGCCTGGTTTGACCCATTGATTAAAGGCAGGAAAAAAGAAGAAAAAATGCAGCTATTGTCCAGACATAGACATTTCTTCCCAGACCCAGCAAAAAAGCGCCGGTTAAACTGGTAAGAATCATTCCCAATAAAACACCGTTTACTCTTTTTTCGGTCCTCCCCAGATGCTTAGAAAAAGACCCCCGGAGTTCTACCCAAACCTGCAGCTGAACGAACGCTACCCAGGGTTACCGTGTTATTGTTTGTTCGGGCAAGAATCATGGGTGAGAGGACGGTATAGCCAAAAGTGGCAACCAGATTGGAAGCAAAAAATATTAACTGTAACCCCAGAAGGCTCGGCTTTCTAATTATGTACTTAAAACCATACATGGATTCTTTTAATAGACTGCCTCTGCTTTTCAGTCCTTCAGAGGTAGTAGGAGGTTGGGGAATGAAAACCATTAAAAGTGCCCCTATGGCAAAGAGAAAGGTAACTATATATAATATTCCCTGTATTCCAATGAGAGTTAATAAAAAAGCTGCAGCTAACGGGGCAGCAATATTGGAAGCTGACTCAGCTAAGGAAATCATTCCGTTTGCTCGAGTGTATTGTTCTTTAGGAATCATTACTGAAATAGCGGCTGAATAAGCTGGCCATTGAAAAGCCTGAAAAGAGCCCGAAAAGGCTCCAATAAATGCCAGATTTCTAATTTTCCCATTAAGTAAATAGCAATAGTGGATAATCCAGCAGCTAAATCACTAAACATCATTACTAATTTTCTATTCCACCTATCAACTAAGGCTCCAGCAATAGGGCTAAAAAGGACAGTTGGTCCAAAATGAAAAAACCCTACCAGTGCTAAGGCCGTAGCTTTTCCAGTTATTTGCCAGGCCCAGATGGATAGGGCAAATCCAGTGAGAGAAGAACCAAACAGCGAAATTACCTGACCAAACTAAACAATCACAAAAGCTTTCATGCCTGAAGGCTTAAAATTCATTTTTTTCTCTTGTGTAAATATTTAAACCACAGGAATTATACTACTTCTGATTAATAAACTGTATTTTTAGAGAATCACAACCCGAGTAAGGTTACTGCAATGCCTGAGAAAAATATAGCTGCTCCTGCCCTGTCAAGTTTTTGTAGTTTTACCAGGGATAAACCATAGTATCCGAGGGAAACAGCCAGCATCATGGTAATGATAGTAGATACTGAAAAAATGAGGGCTACCATAATTACAGAAATAAAGTTGCCTTTAGCTGCGGGGTAGATTAATAAGGGTATTAAGGGTTCACAGGGTCCTAAAACAAAAATTATAAATATAATCTAGGGAGTTGAGTTAAATTTTTGACTGTCTATTTTATGTTGATGACCGTGGTTCGTTTTAAATAATGCTCATACAAGATAGACAAAGCCAAAGAATGTTAAAAGCCAACCTGCCCAATCACCCCTTATAGACTCAATTATTTCCAGTCGCTGGAGATTCATACTTAACAAGACACCCAAAAATCCCAGGACTACCGAACCTATAACATGCCCAACCCCACAAATCATGGTTATCAACATGGTTTTGGTTAAAGACCATTTTCCAGCTTTACTTAATACAATAAATGGTAAGTAATGGTCTGGCCCCAAAATGACATGGGTTACCCCGATGGTTAGGGCGGTAAGAAATAATATGCTAATACTGGTATCCAAATTTATTCCTCCTGTAAAAAATCAGTGCTATATAGTACACGAATTTATTGTTTGTGCTACATCATATAATAAGCATAGTGATAAGGTAAAATATTTACTATGAATGGATATAAATATATAAATAAGGAACTATTTTGTGAGGAAGTACCCGTAAAAGAATTAGCCCAGGCCTTCGGAACGCCCTTATATGTTTATAGCTACCAGGTAATATGCCATAACTATTATAAA
>QLUP01000118.1 GCA_018725485.1 Candidatus Lithacetigena glycinireducens
AAATTACCTTAGCTGGTATCTGATAGGTAATAACCAATTTTATCCTCCTGAAAATAACTGTATTTGTTTTAAATTAAAATTTTTAAGTTTAAAACTTATTTAATAATTTTACCATGTGCTATAATCGTATTTATGGTAAATATATACGACCTCAATACAAACAAAATAGAACCAATAATATTTGAAATCCTGAAAACTTTTGAGACCTCCGTTAATAAGAAAGTAGTACTCATTAAACCTAATCTTCTGGGTGCTTATGATCCCGAACATGGTGCTACTACACATCCTGAGGTAGTAAAGCATATATACCAACAGTTAAAGATGCTCGGAGCTAACCCCATTGGAGGGGACTCCCCCGGGGGAACAGTTACAGATTTTGAGTTTGCCGCCTCAATTTCTGGATTAAAACAGGCTTGCGAAGAAAATTTTGTCTCTTTAACCCGTGAAGTAACTGAGGTTAACCTGCCTGCAAATAAAAAAATTCCCTCAATTTTCATATCTCAGCTTTATAAAAATGCTCCTTTTATAATAAATGTTCCCAAAATGAAAACCCACACCTTAACAACAATTACCGGAGCAATTAAAAACCTCTATGGAATAATCCCGGGTAGTTTAAAATTACGGCTTCATTCAGAAGCCTCCTCAATCAAAGAATTCTCCAGCCTTTTGGTAGATATTTACCAGATTAGACCTCCAGATATAAATATTATGGAGGCTATAACCGCCATGGAAGGTGATGGCCCTGCCCATGGAAGTATTAGAAAAACCAACCTTATATTATATTCAACTAATGCAATTGAACTTGATGCTATCGCTGCTTACATGATGGGTATCAATCCGAGGAATGTTCACCACTTAAGAATTGCCAACCAAAGGGGCCTGGGAGAGATTAACCCGGAAAAAATAAAAGTGATAGGAAATTTATTTCGTATTCCTTCATTCAAACCACCTTCCACCTATAAAACCTTTTTGGAACGAGCGCTTAACCGATTTGCTAATATAATTGCTCTCACTCCCAACATTAATACCAAAATATGTACCAAATGCGGTGATTGTATAAAAAACTGCCCAAAAAATGCTATAAATATGAAGGAGTACCCCCTAATAAACCGAGCAGATTGCATTTCCTGTTTTGTATGTGCAGAATATTGCCCCCTAGGAGCAATATATTTACCCAAATCTATTAAAGGTGAGTTTAATGCCAGAATAAAAAGGAGACTGAGATTAAAATGAACATTTCTTTGATTGTAAACCCGATTGCAGCTTCTGGAAAGGCTAAAAAATTGGTCTCACCAGCTGCTAAACAGTTAGAAAAAAGTGGCTGTCAGATAGACCTTCAATACAGCCGTTATGCAGGACATTCAATTGAGCTGTCAGGAGAAGCCCTTAAAAAGAACTCCGATTTAGTAGTAGCAGTTGGTGGTGATGGAACAGTTTCCGAAGTAGCTAACCCGCTGGTTGGTACAACAACGCCCTTAGGCATCTTACCCTTTGGCAGGGGAAACGATATTGCTACCAGCCTTAATATCCCTAAACAACCAGAAGAAGCGGTGAAATGCCTTTTAAAAGATGATATTAGAACTATCGATGTAGGAAAAGTGAAGGATAGATATTTTTTGGGTGTTGGGGGAGTGGGTTTTGATGGTGAAGTAGTAAATCTGGCCAATAGATATCGCAAATACTTACCCACCCCTTTTCTGGCTTTTTTTGTAGGTGTGTTCATAGAAATTGCTGTTTTCAACCCCAAAAAAATCACTTTTGATATTGATGGTGTAAAACACGAGGTTCGTGCTTATATGTTAGCTATTGGAAATGGTCCTCGCTATGGAGGGGGGATGATTGTCCTTCCTTCTGCTTCCCTTGATGATGGAGAATTAGATTTATGCCTGGTAAGGGATACTTCTAAAATTGATTTCTTGATGACCCTTCCTAAGGTCTTTACTGGTGCTCATATTCACCACCCCGGTGTCTCTCTCTTCAAAGGCAAAAAGATAAGCGTTGAATCTGAAGCAAACTTATTCGTCCATGCTGATGGAGAAATTTTAGGAAGGTTACCTGCTACCTTTGAAATTGCTTCCAAAAAACTTAATGTTATAAGTAGAAAGGCTTAATTAATTCAGATATCCCCTGACGAGTAAACAACTTTTCCGCGCGTTACTGTCATCAAAGGTTTAAGGCTTAATATTTCCTGGGGATTAATTTTAAAAGGATCCTCATTTAAAACAACCAGATCTCCAACTTTTCCTACTTCGAGAGAACCTCCTTTCCTATCTGCACCAGCAGCATACCAACCATTTATGGTAAACATGTTAACAGCTTCCCTAACTGTTATCTTTTCGTTTTCGTTAGGGTGATTTACAGCTGAATAAATTCCCAATATTGGATTAATGGGAGTAACAAAAGAATCGGATCCTCCTGCAATGGTAATCCCTTTTTTGATAATGGATTTCAAGGGGTTGGTCTTATCCATCCTGTTACCCAACCGCTTTTCATACATTTTACCCCGACCACCCCAGTAGTATTCAAAGACTGGCTGCATACTAAGGACAAGACCCAGTTGCCGGGCATGTTCAATATGTTCTTTCTTTGGTAGTTCAAAGTGTTCAATTCTATGTCTCAAATTTCTTCGTGGACTTTTCTTGATAGCTCGTGAATAGGCTCGAATAAGCTCGTCGATAGCTTCATCTCCAATAGCATGCATAGCTATCTGGAGATTCATAGAGTGTGCTTCTATAATAAAACCCTCTAATCTCTTGGGGTCAAAATATAAAACACCTCTTTGTTGAGGTAAATCAGAGTAAGGTTCTTTAAGTCTGGCGGTGTGGGAACCGAAAGAGCCATCTATAAGTAAACATCCACCAATCCTTTTAAGTCCTAATTGGAGTACCTCACGGATATTCAAAGTTTGATAGTATAAAGTAACTCTCATAGGGAGAGTATTTTTTATTTTTATGAGGGTGTTTACTGCCAGTGTAGGGGAAGTAAAACCACCTTCAAGAGCATGAACAAAAGTCACTCCCTGTTTTACTACTTCTTGTGAAAAAAGCTTTAAAGCTTTTTCAATATCATCTCTAGTTAAGGAGTTGTAAAAAGCTGACACCGCACGATTATACTGCTCCCTAATAAGAACAGAAGAATTATTGTCTTTCATTCCCAGCATCTCCAGTCCTTTAGAATTGGTGAGCGCTGAATGACCGTCTATTCTGTTAATCAAAATAGTTTTCCCCTTGGTAACCTCATCCAGTTCAGAAAGAACAGGAATAGTTTCGCCAAAACGGGAAGGATCTAATCCCCAGCCATATATAACCTGCCTGTGATCTTTTAGAGCTTCTTTTTCTATTTTTGCTAATAATTCCCCTGAGGAGTTTATATTTGAAAAATCGACCTCCTGGTTTTTTATAGCACTCATTACCAGGTGGACATGAGAATCAACAAATCCTGGTAGAACAGTCTTACCCTTAAGGTCAATAATTTCACTGTTCTTCCCTAAAAGCTGAGAAGTTTGATTATCACCCATAAAAACAACGATCCCCTTATCAATAACTAATGAGGGAACCGGTGTTTTTGAATTACCCGAGTATATTACTCCGTTAATCAGAGTTATTTTATGATTGTTAATCTCTTTCCTCTATCTTTTTTTCTTTCCCCTCTTTCTTCTTATAACTGAGGGTGGTTCAAAATACTCATGTTTTTTCATATCTCTAAAGATTCCTTCTTTTTCACATTGCTTGCGGAACCTTCTAACGAGATTATCTAAACTTTCGTTATCTTTCTTTACAACCTCTGACATTCATCACTACCTCCCTTCTTGGGGGTTTTATAATAGCTCCAAAGCCCAAGTATTTGGAGAAAATTAATAATCTTGGTTCCTTAACTACAAGTTTCAAAACAGAAATTATTAACATTTAAATATATCATAAGCTTAATATAATTACAAGAT
>QLUP01000119.1 GCA_018725485.1 Candidatus Lithacetigena glycinireducens
CAATCAAGATATAAAGCTAATCCTGAAACTGAAATTTTTTGGGAAGCTTGGACAGCGGCTACACAAGGAACAATTATTAAATACGACGGCTATTTAAAAACCAAATACAAGAGAAAGTTTATTAAGAGCTACGATTTAATTACCGGCGAAATGGAGTTTGAAGAAAAAGAAATTGAGGTGGCTGATGAGTGTGTTGATGTTTTAGTTCCTTTATCAGAGCTTTTTATTAAAGATTTTCATATTCACGACATACAAGAACAGCCGGCCATTGCTTGGATTAGATATTTAGACAAAGACGCAGTAGAAAAAGAATTTGGGCAATATAAAAATTACCAATATGTTTTGGACAAGGGTGGAGCCGGAACCTACCAAAGCGAGACCGAGACATTTTTCTACCAAAGATGGAAAGATAGGGTTGAGGCAGAAAACGATTACGAAGTTATAAAATACTATAATCGTTTCAAAGATAAATACAACATCATTGTAAATGGAGTTTTACTTTTATCTGCTCCAATGCTTTGGGGAAGAAAAGATAAAGTATATCCTTTCGCAAAACAAATCTTTGAACCATTTTCAGGGAGACCATTCTTTTATGGAAACTCATTGCCAAACGCTAATATGGATGTTCAGGATGTTATCAATACTCTTTACAATATGTCCCTTGATAAGACCTACCGATCCTTAAATCCTCCATTATTGGCGGGAATTAGAAACAAGGATTTACTGGAAATGGAAAACGAGAAAATAGGAATGGAAACCACGATTTACGTGGAAGATATAAATCAAGTTCAGTTCCAGAGAATCCCAGGCATCACCGATTCAGAAATGGCAATGATAAAGTGGGTGTCCCAAGGAATGGATTTGGGAACAATAGATATTAACCAGCAAGGAATAGCCGGTCGGGGAGTAACTGCCAGAGAGATAGTTATTGCTAATGAAAACGCCAAAAGAATAAAAGGTATCTTCTTTACTTTTTTGACTGATTTATGGGTCCAGAAAACAAAGCTAAGGATTTTGAATATCTTGATGAATTACACCCAGCCGAAGGTAGAAGAAATAGTCGGTCCAGAGGGAGCGAAAACCTATAGAGAAAGTTTCAGGACTATTTTAGTAGAAGGAAGCAAATTCCCAACTGGAGAAACTGGGATGCTGGCGATCCAATTTGTTGGAACTAGGGAAGCATTGCCAACCCAAAAAGAATTAGACATTGAAGAAGAGAAATATAATTTACAAGGAATTAAATTCCAGAAAATAGCCATAACTTCCGATTATCTTGACAATTTTGAATACGATGTTCAAGTAATTCCCGAAAGTTTATATCAGAAAGACAGTGCTGAAGCTCAGGCAATAGTCCAAGAAAAAATAAGAACAATGGCTCTATTTTTCCCACAGATATTCATAGCAAATCAAGATATTCTCTTTGGGGACTTTATTGACGCTTATGGCGAAGATCCTACAAAATACAACTTAACCCCGCCAGTGCCAATGGAAATACCAGAAATAGGAGGGATACCACTGGAAGAAGAAGGAACGCCACCCGTTGAGAGAGGAGAATTAACGCCATTACCACCGTTGCCGCCAGTTGGTCGACCGGCAACATAAAAATATGAGAAATTTACTAATTAAATTATTACTTCAGCTACTCAGAATCCCTCCCATAGAAAAAGCAATTGATAATAAAAAGATGAGAGAATGGCTTGGTGGGCAATATCCGATAAAAGAATTCAGAGATTATATTTCCAAAAGAGATTTACAGATATTGCAACTATTGGGAGAAGGAGTGAGCCGGGAAGAATACTTAACATATTTGGGTCAAAGAATTGAATTAGGGATGCTTTTAAGAGAGGCGAAGAGAAATTTTGAGTTGACTGAAGCGGAAAGACGAAAGAAAAAATGAAAACACTTACGACGAAAAAAGTATTTATCGTTATTTGTTGGAACGGATTAAGAAGTATTCCTCCGAGAGAATTTCCCACAATCGGCGAATTAGAGCAAACAGCAAAGATTTTAGACCTGTTTGCCGAACCAATTCCCGAATTCATTGAAGTGTTTGAAGAGGGCGAGAAATTAAATACAGATATTCTTACAAAGAAATATGACGAAAAAGAAATTCAAGAAAAGAGAACAGAGTATCTTAACAAATCAAATCTCTTAGAGATAAAAGCGGGCGACGAAATAGTAGAGATTGAGTTTGAAGATGCCGAATTTAATACTTTTTTTCAGCAATTTGAGAGATGGGGGAAAAATTGGTTCTTTAAACTATCAGCATATTTGGAGTTCAGAAAAGATTTAAATGCGACTAATTCGCAACCAAAAGAAAAAGAATAATATGCCAACCAAAAGTGAAGTAAATTAACAATTTATGGGGAGATCCGGGGCTTCTGCCTGATTAGATAAAAAATCCGATTAGACAGAAGTCCCATAGTCGGGATTTCCAACCATAAGGGTGCGAGAACTACGCACTTTAAACAAAGGTTTTAAAAGTTATGGAGGAAGAAAAAGAGGATTTAAAACCAGAGGAAGAGAAAAAACTTCCGCCTGAACCTGATCTGTCAGGAAAAGAAAAACCCAAATCTGAGGAGGGTGGGGAAGAAAAAAAACCTCCTGAGGACACGGTAACCATTTCCAAGTCCGAGCTGGAAAAAATCCAAACAGAAAGGGAAAATTACCGAAAAGCGGTAATCCGCCTTAATAAGGCGAAAGGTCGCTTTCTGCCAGGATTAGAACCTTCAAAGCCAAAAGAGGAAGAATTCGGGAGAGAGGAAGAAGAATTCGTCACCAAGAAAGAACTTCAACAGAGGGATCAAAAATCGGCTATCATCAAAGCCTGTGAAGATCCTGAAATTGATGAAAACTGGGACGAGATTATAGTCTATTACAGGCCTATTAGTGGAACGGAGACAGTAGAAGAAATTGTGGCTGACATCCAAAGGGCTAAAAAGGCTTGGAGAGCAGACAATCCGCTTCCCGAAAAACCAAAGGTTGAGAAAAAACCAGAGGCCGAATTGGCTGTTGAAAAAGGTTTAGGCAAGGGCAAGGAAAAAGAAGCCAAACCTCCCAAAAAGACAATTATCCCCAAAAAGTCAAAGATGGAGGATTGGTATTAAAACAGAATAAATGATAACTCCTTTACGATACAGTTCGGGAAGGTTAGTGAGACTTCCGATGGCTGCCAGTTCAACCGTAGTCAAACAGGACTTACTGGGCTTTACCGGTGGTTTTGTTCGCAGAGCTACCAGTTTAGACACCGAAGTCAGGTTTATGGCTATGGAAGATAGAATAACGGGTGTCGGGGAAAACCCCGAAATCCTTTGTCTCTATCTTGATGGGGTGGAGTGTGAAGGTATTACCGCTGGCACGGTTGCCCAAACACATGTTGGCACCTATATTGACCTCACCAATCACAACACTCTAAACGAGGCAGCTTCAATCAGAAGAATTTTCTTTGTTACTGAAAGGATTAGTGCTAGAAGAGTAGGGGGTTACTTCGTAATTAAGAGTTAATACCTATGCCAATAACTCGCAACGACTTTGGCGCATTGACAGATGATTTACAATCTATCTTCAATGAAGTCGCAAAAACAAAAGTAGCGGAGATGAAAGGGAATAAGGTGTTTAATGTCTTTGATACTAATCGGAGAACATTTGACCATCTTATTTTGCACGGTGTTTCAGGAATTAAGGAAGTAACTCCCGGCCAGGATTTGCCAAACATTTTATCGCAGCAAGGCGACACCATTAGTTGGACTCAAAGATATTTTGGTGCGATAATTTCTGTCACGAAAGAAATGCGTAAGTTTGATTTATACAATCAAATTGAG
>QLUP01000012.1 GCA_018725485.1 Candidatus Lithacetigena glycinireducens
TTGATTGTTTTCCATAACACAAGATTACTCTATTAATTAGAGATACTTTGTGTCCAAGATTTGGGGTACCTCTCATGAACTTCACATAGCGGATCCCCTTCCTTTTTGCCCGCCTGCTTGGGCTTCGCCCCCAAAACTTTTCGGCGGGACGGCGGGACTAATGCATTATAACCTACGAATATTTTTTAATAAACAATCTAAATACCTTTTAGCCCAATTTTGTACTTGTATTTCCGTGAATCTATGAGATTGATACCAAAAATTAAACCTCATCTCTCCATTATAGTAGTCAATGATTAGAAATAGCCCCGCTATTTCATTAAGCGTTTCGGAAGTCAGATCCGGCAGTTCTTCTTTCATTATTGGCCCCAGAGATTCGAGCACTTCCACTCGTGGTTGAATATTGGATTCGCGAGGATAGTTATTAAGCATGATAAATGGATCGGTGAAGTATGTATCAATGTCCATACCTCTGAATGCAGTTATGTGATTGACCATATCCGCAACAGGATATCTGCTTCTATCGTTTATTTCCGTAATTAAATCGTGAGTATCTAACATCATTTTTCTTAAATCATCAACGATTGAGAGCTTTAGTGGGAACGGTTGCACAAAAGGGCCAATAGTTCTATCAAATTCAGACGAGGGCCTGCTACTGACGATTGTTCCCACCACGACTTGATTTTGTCCTGTAATCTCACTGATGAGTTGTCCATAGGTGGCGCAAAGTATAGCAAAGGGAGAAACTTTAATATTTTTCCCAACTAATTGAAGATTACTCCACAAATTTTTTATTTGCTTCGGCGTATAACAAGCAGACGGATAACTTTCAGTAGCTTTGTATCCGGAGTGGTTTGGCAGGAGCGTTGGCCCACTCACACCAGAGAACAATTTCTCAAAGAACTCTCTATCCGCAACGATATCGGAGTTTATGTAATTTGTCTGCCATTTTACATAATCGGAATATTGAATAGATGGTAAATAGGTAACATCAATATCTTTAATAAGAGCAGAGTAGATTTGTCTTAAATCATCCACAAAAATTGATACCGAAGCCCCATCAAACTCTAGATGTTGGGTATGAAGTAGTACAAGAAACATCTCTTGATCTAGTTTTATGCATTTGATTGTCCAAGTTGGCCTCTTGTTTGGATCAGGAGGAGAAGATCGCAACATGTCCGTTTGTTGTATGATAATTTGCGCACCTTCTTTGTTATCTGCATCTGTAAACAATTCCCGGTCGCTCGGCAGAACATCGCTCATTTCAACAAGAATTGCACTATCGTTAAAAAATTTATATCTAAGTACTTCATGACGAAGAATGACTTGTTCTAAGGCGGATCGAAAGATCGCTTTATCTAAACTGGTATAGAACACAATAGGTATCAATAATCGTCCATAATTTTTCTTGGCGAGTAGGAGCCATCTCTTTTGTTGCATTGATATCTGCCTTGTGTTCGATAAAGAAATTTGTTTTTTCGTTTTATTGTTGGTAACAGGTTGGGAAGTATCAATTTGGAGAACGCCAGCAAGATATGCGGAGAGCTTTCGTACTGTGGAATACTTATATATAATGGCTGGATGTAGTGAGCATTTAAATTCTGATTGCAGATTGTTTCTAAGTTGAATTGAAGTGAGGGAATCCATGCCGTAATCGAAAAAGTCCTCATCCTTGATACCATCAGTCTGTTTAAGACCAAGGAATAGGTTAATGTGTTGCAACACTCTCTCTTGTATAAAAGAGATTTTATCGGTATTAGATAAATACTTGATTCTTGAAATAAAGTCGTCCGCCGTTAATCGTTCTTTCTGCGATAATTTGTGTTGATTAGTTTCCAATAAAGAAAAGAAGCGATCGCCATTCAATTTGTTTGAATGTATGAATTGTTCCCAGTCAACAGGTGCATATATTGTTGAACGAACATGGTTTTTTAAAACAAGATCCAGCGCTTTTATGCCGTCCTCTGGCCGTATTAAGTTGATTCCGATTGCTCTTAGCTTCTCTACCACTTCCGGATATCTCACTAATGTACCTATATCCGACCAAGCACCCCATTGAATTACCGTGGCTGGCAAATTAAGAGATTTACGATAAGACACCAGACTATTCATGAAACTATTCGCGGAAGCATGATTTGATTGACCAACATTGCCAATCGTACTCACAACCGAAGAAAATAACACAAAGAAATCAAGGTCTAGGTTTTCTTCCAGAGATAGAATGTGCAGGTTCCAAGAACCCAATACTTTGGCGCAGGCAGTAGTTAGAAATCTTTCGATGTTCTGTTGTAATATTATTCCATCATCAATTGCACCGGCCGCATGGATAATACCTCTCACTTGCACTGTTTTATTTAAATCCTTAAATAATTTCTTTAAGGATTCGTAGTCTGACACGTCGCCTTGAACGACATGCACATTTACACCCTTACTTCTGATTAAATCCACCTTTGTGCGTGTTACATCATCGATGGATGAATTCCTTCCCACGAGGACGATGTGTTGAGCACCGACTTGAGACATCCATTCGGCGACTTTCAGACCAATACCGCCAAAACCGCCGGTTATCACATATGCGCCATCATTTCTGAATTGTAATGAGTGATTACCTTTTAAAAAAGTATCTACTTTTTTATGGCTGAGACGCAGTGTATATCTCGTACCTTCCTTTAATACTATTTGACTTTCTTGATCAGATGCAAACATCTCATCAAGAAGGGACTCCGTTTGTGCCTCCGATTCTATATCAATTAACTTACAAAATAATTCCGGATGCTCAATCTCTATAACGCGGCACATTCCCCAGATTGATGCTTGGACAAGCGCCCCAGGACATGCTTGCTTATCTAGCATTTGCACGCCCTGAGTGATCACAAAAAGAGCTGGCGGATTAGACAGTCGGTTAACTATCGACTTCACGGCGTTTAATAATCCCCCGCAAGTTCTTAGATACTGGTTTTTGATAGTTGATGTATTCGAAGCCTCGTCTACTTTCTCATTCAAAGACCATAAGTAGAGAACCTTTTCAATAGGCTGTTTTATGTGGTCGAAAAGAATATCAAATTCTTCTGGTTTGATAGTATTCACTATATATTCTCTGCCAGCAACCACTTCTTTAAAGCTTTCTCCTTGTTTGACTACAACGCACTGTTTGTTGTTCGTTTCGAGTTTAGCTATTAAAGAATCACTAACGCCGGAATTGTCAGCAAAAACAAGCACATTTTCAGCTGTTGTCTTGTCGGGTTCGGCGGTATATTTTGCAAAAATGATCGCTTGCGGCAACCCGCCACTAAGACTAATTGATGAGCCGATGTCGTTCGACGAAAGAATGGAAATTTCCCCAAAGCCAAGATTCTTCAAAGTAGATTTCCACTGTTCGGGTGATAAAAGGGGGTAGTTTTTCCTCAAATCATAATCAGTAAAATTCCACCAACCGTCTGTCAGCCCAAAAGTGATATCAACCCAGCGTACAGGCGCAGTTCCTTCAAGGAGAATCATCATGCCACTGGGTGCCAATATCTTTTTGATATTTTCAATGGTTTTTCTTAAATCTTTAGTTGCATGCAAAACATTTGTTGCTACGATGATATCGAATTTGTCTGTTTCTAATTTTTGACTTACCGCGTCCTTTTCCACATCAAACTGTGCATACGAAATAAAAGAGTAATCTGAAAAATTATCTTTTGCTTCCGATACGAATCTACCGGAGATATCGGTAAACGTGTATAAAGATCGGTCCTGCGATAACTTCCCCAAAATCGATGTTGTAGTGCTGCCTGTTCCCGCGCCGATTTCAAGAATTCTTATACCAATCCTTTTAGGAAGACTATTCTGTAGTTGATTTAGAGCTTCGGCAATGAGCATGTTCATCGCCTTTAGTGTGGGAGATTTGGTATACAATTTCTTTAAAAGAGCAACATCGCCATTTGGAAATATCAAATCAAGCGGATTTACCTCACCTCGCAAAACTTTGGCAAGCCTGAGGCCGCACCGGTTGAGTAATTCAAATTCGGCTAAATCGTTACTGTTGTCCTGTATCGAAATCTCTCTTGTACGGGGTTTGTCAATAACTTTCCAACTATCGTTGTCTCGAGACAAAACCCCTTCTTGCTCAAGAATCTCAAAAAATAATCTAACGAGCTTCTTATATCGCGGGGCGATGTTGAATTTCATTACAAAATCATCTGTCCGGATATCTTTTTGATCAAATGTAAAACCTAATTCATAAAAAGCATTTACTATAAATTGATAGGATAAGCGATCTAATTTATCCAGTTTGTCTTGATAACATCCAATATTGGTCGAAATAGCAACCTCGCTCGATTTTGTGTTAAGAACTTTCTTTAGATGTTGCGCGGTTGGAAAATATTTTGGGGCATTTCTATACTTAGGATGTTCCTTGTAGATGACTTCGTAAAAATGGTCGAGCCAATTTTCGCCTATTTTTTCTGTTTCTTGAATTGAGACTGGCAACTGCTTTGGCTCTAACCAATATTCTTGCTGCTGAAAGGGATAGGTCGGTAAATGAACTCTATGCGCATTCTTATTTGCATACAAAGCGCTCCAATCCGGCATTCCTCCGGATTCATAGGCTTTCAGTAGAGAAACTAACTCTTGTGTGTTTTTATCGTCAGGCAGTTTTTCTTTTTTATCTCTTATTTTCTTGTATTCATCAATGGATTTGCATTTGAGAAACCCGTCGAGTTGTTTTTTGAGGTCAGATATAGATGATGAGATAAACCCAACTCTGTTTTCAAAGTGCATTCTTCCAATATTCGTAGTGTAACAAAAGTCAGACAAATTAATATCTTTTACATCATTCAGAAAATTCAGATAACGTTTTGCTAAATCCTTCGTTACTTGTTCGCTTCGCGCACTGATTGTGCAGAGGCAGACGATTTCTTTTTTTATATCAGTAAAAGGATGTGCTGGATGCTCTGCGACGACAAGATGTGCATTTGTGCCACCAAGACCAAAAGCACTGACGCCCGCCACTCTTGGACTATCTGTACGCCAGGGAATAGTTTTGGTATTAACATAAAACGGCGATTCATCCAATTGAGTCTGCGGATTTGGATTTTTAAAATGAATTGTCGGGGGAATTTGTCTATGCTTCAATGCAAGCACTGTTTTAAAAAGGCCTGCCATTCCCGAAGCCCAGCCGAGATGCCCGATATTTGATTTGACGCTACCTATCGCGCAAGAATGTTTTTCGCTATTATTAAATACTTGTTTGAGTGCCGTTATCTCAATAAGATCACCAAGTTGAGTTGCTGTGCCATGGCACTCAACAAAACTCAGATCTCTTGGTTCAATATCTGCTACTGCCAATGCTTCTGCTATAACGGCAGCTTGGCCATCTACACTCGGCGCTGAATACCCAATTTTGTTCAGTCCATCATTATTCACTGCTGTTCCTTTGATTACCGCATATATCGCGTCCTTGTCGCGGATAGCCTCAGACAGCTTTTTGAGCAGGATCACGCCAACGCCACTGCCGAAAACGGTTCCCCGGGCCTCCGAGTCAAAAGGACGGCAATGGCCATCCGGAGAGAGAATCATGTCTTGCTGATACAAATATCCTGTCTTTTGCGGGCAAAGAACTGTCACAGCACCCGCGAGTGCCATATCGCATTCTCCATTTATAATACTTTGACAAGCGAGGTGTATCGCCACTAATGCCGTAGAGCAAGCTGTTTGTACATTAATACTTGGTCCTCGCAGATTGAGTTTATATGCAACACGAGTAGCGAGATAGTCTCTATCGTTTGCGGTCAAGAGTTGCAACTCGTTTATTGATTCAAGGAACGTACGGTTGGGATGATATCCTATGTTTGGGTGGACATTATTGATGAGATACGTACTAAATCCTGAGCCAGCAAATACGCCAATGCTTCCTTTGAATGTATATGGATCATACCCGCCATCCTCCAAAGCTTCCCACGAACACTCCAAAAATTTTCTGTGTTGGGGATCTAAAATCTTCGCATCATATTCAGAAAAACCGAAGAATTGAGCATCAAAGGATTTCGCATCTTCCAATACGGATCCAGCTTTAACAAAATTGGGATCTTTAATTAATTTTTCGTCGCCATTTTCTAGTTCTTCGTCGTTAAAAAATGAGATTGATTCTTTACCGTTCTTCAAATTATTCCAAAACTCGGTAGCGTTCTTCGCTCCTGGAAAGCAACAAGCCATACCTACGATGGCAATGTCATTCTCGAAATTTTTTTGTTTAAATCTATCTTTCATAACGTTTTCTTGCGATAATTCTTTTATCTGATAAAGAATTGCTGTGTTTTTGAGGTTGCCGGTTTGCTACTCCCGAAGATTCGTGCCTTTTTCTTGCTTCCAATGCTTTAGCCAAAGAGCCAACGGTCGGATATTGAAACAGGTCGACAATTTCTACTTTAAACGGCAAGTGCTGCGAGAGTCTTTGGTGTATATAAGTAGCGAGCAATGAATTGCCCCCAAGTTCAAAAAAATTATCGTTTTCACCAACTTCTTCCATATGGAGAACTTCTTTCCAAATTTGAGCTATTTCAATTTCTGTTTGTGCATGCGGTGGCACAAAGGCGGTCATCATTTGGGGTCTTTCTAACGTTGGACTTGGAAGAGATTTTTTATCAATTTTTCCTGTTGGAGTAAGTGGCAACGATTCCAGAATTATAAATCGTGCAGGAATCATATATTCAGGCAATTTCTCTTTGAGAAAAGATGTCCATTTAGCGTGCAGTGCTATAGATTTAAAATGTGGTCTATATTTATCTTTTAACACTACGTACGCCACCAACATAGTTTGGCCAGGAACGTTTTCTCTACCGTCAACAACACATTCTTTTATCGCTGAATGTTCAGATAATAGTGTCTCGACCTCTCCAAGTTCTACTCTATAGCCGCGTATCTTGACTTGACGATCTTTCCTGCCAACAAATTCAATGTCACCACTTGCAAGAAGGCGCACGAGATCTCCGGT
This sequence comes from Candidatus Lithacetigena glycinireducens, assembly GCA_018725485.1. Taxonomy (GTDB): domain Bacteria; phylum Coprothermobacterota; class HKB111; order HKB111; family HKB111; genus Lithacetigena; species Lithacetigena glycinireducens. Next base: position 6,977 of record QLUP01000012.1, read on the forward strand.
CTTATATAATCTTTCGCCTATTACAGGATGGTGAATAAAGACTGATTCAGTAAGAGATTGATTATTAATATACCCCTCTGCAAGACTTGCGCCGCCTATATACAGTTCTCCAACTTCACCTAACGAGACATTGTTTAGTGAATCATCAAAAACATATGTCCGGACATTTTGTATAGGTTTTCCTATAGGAGGCAAGTTGGGCCAATTTTTGGGTGGCCCAGAAAGCTCATAAGCAGTAACAACATGAGTTTCTGTTGGGCCATATTGGTTGATTAACTTGCAATGAGGCAATGATTCAAAAAAATCTCTTATGGCAGGAGTGATCCGTAATTGTTCGCCTGCTGTAATAACTTCTCGCAAGCAATTGAGGTGGCATTCTTCCAAACTCGCCAGCTGCTGGATGGCAACAAACGGCATAAAGATGCGCTCAATTCCTTGAGAAACAATAAGATCTGCCAATTTTCTCGGATCACGACGCGTTTCCTCATCGCACAAAACAAGCGTGCCGCCGCATGAAAGCGTTGAAAATATTTCCTGAAATGAGACATCAAAACCAATCGGGGCATACTGCAGAGTAATACCACCGAAGCAGTCCGATGATTGTTTTTGCCAATTGATCAGGTTATCAAGCGCTTTATGTCTCATCGCCACCCCTTTTGGTTTACCGGTAGAGCCGGAAGTGTATATGACATATACTGTTTTTCCTTCGACAACGCTTGATTTTGTTCTTCGTGAGTGCACCGCATCGTCTACATTCACTACCTGCAGATTTGAATTATTGGGGATAAATTTGTGAATCAAGTTGTTGTTGGTAAGCAGAGTTTTCGTTCCAGAATCGGATAACATATACCTTATCCGATCTTTTGGAAATGAAATATCAAGAGGCACGTATCCTGCGCCCATCTTAATGACCGCCATCAGTGAAGCGATCAAATCGATTGATCGTGGGAGATATAGTCCTATTAGGATATTACTTTTTAGATCAGCAGCAGGAATCTTGTCAATAATGGCATTTGCTCGTTCCGCCAGTTCAGCATAACTGATTTTGCTATCGCGAAAAATAATCGCTGTTCTATTTGGCTCTTTCGAAGATATTTCAAAAAATTTACCAACTACATTAATCATATGCTTTAGACACTCCGTTTCTTAAGTAGGAGAGTTTCGCTTAATTTGCTTGCTTGCACAGAACTACAGACGGTGAATAAATCTAATTGTGGTAATGTATACAGATCTTCATACAAAATCTTACCCATTAAGATTGGATTGCGGGCAATAACTTCTACCGAGCTTTTAGAAGTATCGTAAATTCTTTGTAAAATTACTCCTTTATTCAAAAGTCCATTAGCAAGAAAAACGATATCGATCTTCTCGTAATTTAGCGTTTCGGCTATGGCAGATTCGATTTTCACATTTTCTATGTTTGGTAACGCTCTTTTAATAACCCTCTTGGCAATATCTCCGATCTCAGATCTTTTTTCTATACCGATCACCCGTTTGACTCCGTTATTGAGCTTATATATCTCCATCAACGTTTCTGGAAATGGCCCGCATCCAAGCATGATCACGGTACAATCAGATAATGTCCGGGCTAACAGAGACAGCTCCTTATTGACTCCAACGTAGTCCTCTTCTGAAAGTGCGGAGTGAGTACTATTATGCAGACTCTTATCTGTTAAAAATTTGTTTGCTATACTAACCTCGATAAGGTTGATATACTCATGCCATTTTCCGGCCAAGTATTTCTGTATCGTTGCGAAACGAATATCGTTTTGTAGTTTAGTTACAATATAATCGTTCTCAATAGAGGACAAAAACGCCCATAATGATTCCATTACGGAGATAAACCTCTCTGACTGATCAGAAGGGATGAGTTCGATTTGACTTTCAAAATATTGGAGCTTATCCATGCATTTATCAACGCCGATTTCATTATGAATTGTTACTTTTTTTAAAGATGAGTTATTCATAGTCATTTTTTTGTGATATTTATCTTAACATTTTCCGATGCGCCGAATAATTCAGCTTTTAGTCCTGTGAATAGTATTGGCTCATTATTTCTCGGATGTACAGAAATCGAAATGACATGGGAGCGATCAATTAAAAGGGTAGCGAATTGCCAGCGTTTCGAGGCGTGATTTGGTATATGACCATTCTGAAGTTTAATATCTTTATCATTACTCACATGAAACCAAAAACCATTTGATAAGCCACTAATTCCCTCCCCGGTACCCTTAAGAAAAGATTCTTTTAATGTCCAGTAAATTACCGCGCGTAAACATTTCTCTGATTTTGGCAACGATCTCACGTCTTCTGCTTCTCTCGGATCGAGGATCGAAATATAATCATTGCGATTATCTAATGCGTTAAAATTTTCTATGTCAATCCCTATCGAAAAATCTGATAATGCGCAACAAACTATTTCTCGCGTACGAGACAGATTAAAATGCACCCTATTTGGTAAACTAATCTGTTCTGGTTTGCCTAACTGAGATTTGCGAAATATCCAATCTCTTGGGGATATAGGAAAATGTGAACTCAACGATGTTCGCAATAACGCATGGGCGGTGATAAAAGAATTTCTATCCTCAATAAATCTGAATGCTAATGCTTTTTTACGCTCATCTTCACATAAGACGCCAAAATATTCATCCCGAATGAGGTTAATAACATTTGGTACGCGAACAGCATACACGAATGTATGTCCAAGATCACGATCAAGGGCTTGATAACGACAAACCTGTTTGGAATTATATGCTAAATTCATTACCTGCATAACCATAGAAAGCCACTGCTTGTTTACTGATTAAAGCCCACATCTGGTCTCCATAACTAAAATGCCACCACTCTTTAGGATGCTGAGTAAATCCTTCAGCACTCATGAGATGGTATAACAACCGCCGATTCTTTTGCGCCTCGATAATCGTAAAACTTTTATGATCTTGGCAGTTCTCAAAATAGGTTGAGTGTGATCTTTCTGTGATATCATCAAAAATTGAACCCATTTCTAACAGATGACCTGTTTCTTTGAAGCAAAGTGTTAAATCTACGGCCGCACCGGTAGAGTGTGGTGGAATTGAAGTGAGTAACCCCTCTTTATTTTTAGCGCCTTTTGCCCAATAAGAACTGGCCTCTTTTTTAATCCATTCCTCATCTTTTTCTGGATATGTTGAACGTAAATATTGAGGAACCCACTGATGATAAAAATAGTTCTGGACTGCCAATGGTCGAAAGACATCAAAAATAAACAGCTCGATTCCAACAAATTTTAATTTCTCGTTAATCCGACTTAATTTTTCAACAACAGTTTTACGAGATCTCAATTCGGGTATCGAGCCAGGGATTGATTGGTAATACGGCGGATTAAATTGTGAGTGGTAGTAATTTACGCCCGTGATATCGAATTCACGTAAATCAACCAAAGTTTCTCTAGAAAGAGGGTTTTTATTATCGATTTTAATCATCTGATAATTACGAACAGATTCAATATCAAAATCAGGATTAGGTATAGGTACATCCTTCCATTTCAGTATGTCGTTGTAGGTATTATCCATTTTCATAGCTAATAGGATTTGGCAAACAACACTCGCTTATCTGATGGTCTTCCGCTTTTCACGCATACACCTGCTTCTTTAGGTTGATCAAACGGAATGCAACGAATGGTGGCGCCAGTTTCTTCTTTGATTTGTTTTTCAACCTCCGCGTCACCGCACCAGTGCGTGAGGACGAAATTACCATCGTTTATCGCACGCACGAAATCTTCCCATGAATCCACGTTTTTTGTATGCATGGTAAGACGCTCTTTTGAACGAGCAAAGAGATCACTTTGAATGGTATCAAGAAGTGTTGTAATTGCTTCTGGAAGAGAAGTAAGAAACACGGTCTGTTTCGCTCCGGTATCTCTGCGCGCAAGGATGGCGGAATCGCTTGTAATGTCTTTCGGCCCGAGTTCGATTCGCACTGGCACACCCTTTTTCTCCCATTCATAAAACTTTTCACCCGGGCGCAGTTCACGGATATCAAGCTCACAACGAATACCGGCATCGTTTAATCTACGCGCAATCTCACGCGCCGCATCCGTGACTCGCCCCACATCAGCCCCATGACCTATGGTAGTGATTACAGCCTGTATTGGAGCGATGCGAGGAGGTAGTATGAGTCCCTTGTCGTCGCTGTGGGACATAATAAGACCTCCGATGGTGCGCGTGGAAAGTCCCCAACTGGTTTGCGAGGCATACTTACGTTCTCCTTTCTCATCCAAAAACATTACGTCGAATACCTTGGCGAAGTTTTCGCCAAGATTGTGCGATGTGGAGAATTGAAGCGCTTTGCCGTCTTGCATCATCGCTTCAATAGTGTATGTCTTGTACGCTCCGGCAAATTTTTCGGATTCCGATTTCATGCCTGGCACGACGGCGATTGCCATGATATTCTCGGCAAAGTCACGGTATACTTCAAGCATGTCTCGCGCAAACGAGTCTGCTTCTTCCGGCATTGCATGCGCCGTGTGTCCTTCCTGCCAGAGAAATTCGGTTGTGCGCAAGAAAAGCCGCGGACGCATTTCCCAACGCACCACGTTTACCCATTGATTGATGAGAAGCGGAAGATCGCGATACGATTGTATCCAGTTTGAAAAAGCGTCATATATGATTGTCTCCGACGTCGGACGCACAACAATCGGCTCCTCAAGCTCTTTGCCGCCAGCATGCGTCACCACCGCAACCTCTGGTGCAAATCCTTCAACGTGCTGCACTTCTTTTTTGAGAAACTTCTCCGGAATAAAGAGGGGAAAGTACGCATTCTTTACTCCAATCTTCTTGAAACGCATATCAAGTATGCTTTGAATACGTTCCCAAAGCGCATATCCGTACGGCTTGATGATCATCGTGCCGCGCACGGGACCGTTTTCGGCCAAATCAGCCGCAGCGATTATATCCAAGTACCATGCTGAATAGTCTTCGTGACGAGGGGTAATCTTTCTCTCTTCATTTTTGTCTGTATTATTTTTGATCATAGTCATTTGAATAAGTTATTGTATGTCGAACGTAATATGCTTTTTTGTACTTTGCCCATTGCGTTCTTCGGCAACGCGTCGGTAAATATTATCTTGAGCGGTACTTTATACTGCGCAAGATCTCTTTTTAGATCAGTTAGTAAATCGGGTTCTGATAAATTAAAAGTTTGTTTCGTAACTACTACTGCGACTACGCCTTCACCGAAATCATGATGGGGTACGCCAATAACCGCACTCTCGATTACGCCAGAAATCTTATTTAACCGTTCCTCAACTTCTTTAGGATACACATTTAATCCGCAAGTGATAATTAAATCTTTTTGTCTCCCAACAATATGCAAGTATCCTTTCTGATCGATGAAGCCCAAGTCGCCCGTGATAAAAAAACCGTCGCTTCTAAATTCAACCTTAGTTTTTTCTGGTGCTTGCCAATAACCTTTGAATACATTAGGCCCCCTTACTTCGATAAGCCCAATTTTGCCATCAGGTAATATGTCGCCAGTGGATTGATCGGTGACTCGCACTGAAATACCATGCAAGGGGAAACCAACTGTGCCTGGAATACGCTCGCTGTCATACGGATTGGAAGTAATCATGCCTGTTTCCGTCATGCCATATCGCTCCAGTATTGTATGTTCTGTCCTCTTGAACCATTCTTCATGGGCATCCGCCAGCAGCGGGGCTGAACCCGAAATGAATAAGCGAATAGGTTTAACTAAATCTGGCATTAAGCACTCATCTTGCATTAATAATGTGTAATACGTTGGCACCCCCATCATCACCGTTGCGCTTGAAATGTGTTTGATTACCTCGTTAACATCAAATTTCTGCAAGAAGATCATCGACGAACCGGCGACCAAAGTTACATTGGTTGCGACAAATAATCCATGTACATGAAAGATAGGGAGAGCGTGCAGTAGCATATCTGGTTGAGAGAATTTCCAAGTTTTACAGAGAGCTTCAGCATTAGAACGCAGGTTTTCGTGCGTAATCATTGCTCCTTTAGATCTGCCGGTCGTCCCCGATGTATACACGATCGCGGCAAGATCATCATCTTTACATTTCGCATCTTTAAAGTTGACTGATTCTTTCTTTGCTTTCTCTAAAAAAGTTCCGGAAGTTCCGTCGTTGCCAAGAGTTTCTATGGAAATATCTAGTTTCCCGATTATTGATCGCACTAATTCTTTTTTATCAATATCAACAATAACAACTTTCGGTTGTGAGTCTTGAATAAAATATTCAAGTTCGCTCTTTGTATAGGCAGGGTTGATGGGCGTAAACACAAATCCTGCGCGCAGACAGGCGATATACACGATAAGTGCTTCAGCGCTTTTCTCGGTATACATTATTACCCTGTCACCCTTTCGTACGCTTTTACTAATTAGTGTATTCGCAAATCGAGACGACAATGCGTTCATTTGGGCATACGTAATAACTGATCCATCGGGTCGGATAATAAAGTTGTTGTCTGAAACTAAAACTTTTTTATATTTGGTTAAAAAATTCATAACTATTTTATTAAATCCTCAATTGGAGCATTTAACGCTTTGGCAATCTTTTTCAAGGTTTCAATAGTAGGATTATCTTGCTTTCCTGCCTCAATGTTAATAAGTGTATTATTAGAAACATCAGCAAGACGAGCTAGTTTTTCCTGCGATAAGCCCGCTTTTTCTCGCAATCTCTTTACGGTTTTTGCTATGTTGTTTTTACTTGACTCTGCCATAATTTATTGGTAATATTAAATTGTGGTATACTTATATATGAACATCATCGCTTCCCACAATCTAATGTTACCAAAATATTTGATAATAGTCAAAGAAAAAGGGAGTAAAAATTCAAAAGCACGCGCACAGATCCGCTATGGCAAAAAGTCAACGAATCATGGCTGTGGACATCGGTATTCAGTTCCGTGCTTTAGCATCATATACACAACGGTCACCATGTGCCGTCGCAGACACACCAGTGCTTGGCTCTTCGTCTTCCCCTCGGACACTTTCTTCTTGAAGTATGCGCGGGCAGCGTTGTTTCCGGTCGGCGATATCTGCGAGAGCGCCATGCGATGGAACGCGCAATTCAATCGTCGGTTGCCACTCTTGGTCTTTCGGTATCTCGTCGTCTTTCCGCTGGAATGTTCTCGAGGTGCACACCCCGCATATTTGGCAAGCGATGCCGGACTCTTGAAGCGTGCAATGTCGCCAATATCAACCTTCCAGTTTCCATAGAATGACTCTTGATATCCATTCTGCCATGGTGCTTTTTAGACATTGATTGAGCAATTTTGAAGTTTGCAAGGATTGCACGGAACAGTTGCGACCTCTCCTAGGTTTTATGCCAAACTTCTTCATGACCCTGAGGATAGGCTTGCGGTTCATCCCAAGCTCCATAGCAACTCGCTTGTGACCGTAACTGGGATGCTTGTCGAGCACTCCCTCAATCTTTTCTCGGAGCGCCATGTCTCTCGGGTCGAGTAGCGAGGAATATCAGAATGTATTCTTTAACGTCTTTTGGCACATGCACCCCCTTCTTGCTGACATATGTTTGATTGTTTTCCATAACACAAGATTACTCTATTAATTAGAGATACTTTGTGTCCAAGATTTGGGGTACCTCTCAACGCGCCGGAGCGTGCGCACGCGATCCTTTCCGATCTCAATGACGTGATCGCGCTTGAGGACGAAGATCAGCTTCAG